>NZ_JBGGKS010000017.1:0-149923 GCF_041287095.1 Mycobacterium sp. pUA109
GCCTTGCCATGCTGACATCCTTCCAGCCCACCCCACGGGGCAAGCCAACTCAGATGTCACCTGTTCATGCAGCAGACCCTGACGGTACGGCTACGCCTGGCTCTCCATCCGCCAGCCAGCCGCCGCCCGGCTGGCAGAAATTTTTTGAGATCCTATTCAAAAATGCGGTAGGCATGGTGTACCTTTCGACAGGAACCACGGGAGCTGTGAGCCGAAGCACAGTTAGAACACCCTGGTCGACTAGGGGAAGGTTGAGCGTTTTATGCCAACGGAGACCACGCGCGAAGCGGGTCAGGCAGCGACAAGCACGGTTGGCCTTCGCGAGCCCGGCAGCGCCGGGAGCGATCGTCGCTCCGCGGCATTGACTCCGCTCCGCGCCAGCGTCACTAAGACGGCGTCGCAGGTTGGCGGCATTCCTGCGCGCAGTGTTGCGACAACGGGGCGCGCCGTTCTCATGGCGGCCGAGGTTCTGCGCTACGCCGTGACCGACACACTCACGTTGCGGCTACCGGTCGGCGAGCTTATCGTCCAAGCTTGGAGCTTGCTCAAAGTCACCGCGGTGCCGGCGGTGCTGATGGCGATTCCCTTCGGGGCGATGATCGCCGTTCAGGTCTCGGGCCTCGTCAACGAGGTGGGAGCCAACTCGCTCATCGGGTCGGCAATCGGGGTCGGCGTCGTTCGGCAGGGTGCACCAATGACCGCGGGCCTGTTGATGGGGGGCGCCGCGGCCTCGGCGATCGCCTCAGATTTCGGGGCAAGGGCCATCCGTGAGGAGCTCGATGCGTTACGGACGCTGGGAATCGACCCAGTGCGGCGTCTGGTCGTGCCGCGGTTTCTAGCGCTTGTGCTCATTGCGCCGATTCTTTGCACCATTGTCATCGCATCAGGAGTCCTGGCGGCCTTTATAATCTCGGTGACCGTTAATGACGTCACTCCAGGAAGCTTCTGGCTGTCATTCGGGGCATTCGCGAAGATCGTTGACGTTTGGTTTGCGATGATCAAAACCGTTAGCTTTGCTGGATTTGTCGCAGTGATTTCCTCGCTGCGCGGTATGGAGGCCAAGGGTGGCCCGCGAGGTGTGGCAGATGCAGTGAACGCATCGGTCGTGCTCAACGTCGTCTGTATTGTGACCGTGAATCTCGCGATCACCCAATTGGAGACGATGTTCTTCCCGATGGCGGTGGCATAGTGGCACTGTCATCGAAAAATCTCCATGCGGCACCATCAAAGTATCTCAACCTGCGCCTGATACCGATCGGATCTCTCCAAAAGCCGTTCACCACTGCCGGTCAGTGGGCGGCGTTTATTGCACAGACCCTGTGGTTATTGCCGGTAACCGTCCGCCGGTACGGGCGGGAAACTCTGAGGGTGATGAATAGTCTGGCGTGGGGGCGGGGATCACTCGTCGTCGACGGTGGCGTGATCAGTGTCTTGACGATCTTAGGCGTCACGATCGGCGCCATGGTCGCTATCGAGGCCTATGCGACCCTCGATCTGATTGGGCTGGGAGCGCTGTCCGGAATCATTGGTGGATGGGGAAACGTTCGTGAAATGGCGCCGTTGGTGACCGGAGTCGCATTCGCGTCTCAGGCTGGCTGTCGGATGACTGCCGAGATCGGCTCCATGCGGATCGCCGAAGAGATCGACGCTACCGAGGCAATGGGGCTCCGAGCAATACCGTTCGTCGTGGGTACTCGCCTCGTTGGCGGAATGCTGTGTGTGGTGCCGGGGTTTCTGCTCGAGCTGATAGTGGCTTTCTTTACGTCCTACGCTGTGATTGGCCTGTCGTACCACCAGCCAGGCGGAACATACGATCACTACTTTGTTCAGTTCCTCTCGCCGACGGATATCGGATATTCTCTGCTTAAGGCCGTAGTTTACTGCACCGCCGCTACGTTGATTCATTGCTACTACGGCTATTTTGCGTCGGGCGGCCCTGTTGGTGTCGGTCAGGCTTCTGGGCGCGCTATCCGTGCAAGCCTTGTCGTGATCATGGTCCTGGACATCATGACGACCGTCATGATCTGGGGTTGGACGCCAAGTTTCGAGTTCAAGGGCTAGGTGAGCAACGTTGTTATTCCGGATGTCGGCGGAAGCCGAGGCGCGTCGGCTGACCATCATCGGTGTGGTCCTCGCGTTGTGCCTGGTCGGGGCGTGGGGGCTGATTGTCATCAACCCATTCGGTGGTCGCGGGGCTGACCGCATTTCCATCGTTATGGACCTGCCGTATCTAGGCGAGGGTGTCACCACGGGCACTGCGATGACGATGCACGGGGTCAAGGTGGGGGAGGTCACTGCCGTCTCAAGCCAGGCCAGTGGCGGTGTTCGGCTCAAGGCTGACTTGCAACCGGGCCCTATCGCGGGTCTAACCGACTCGTTGGGTGTCGACTTTCGGCCCTCCAATTACTTCGGTGTCACCGGCATCAACCTGATTCCCGGCACGGGCGGCCAACCACTTCGAGATGGCACACGAATCGGCACAGTGCCAAAGGGCAACTACACGCTGCAAGCATTGCTTTATCGCCTCGGTGAAATCACCGGTGGGGTGGTGACGCCGCAATTGGTTCAGGTGATCGATAGAGCCACGCGGTACACAGACGGGCTCAATCCGCTGATCGAGACAATGCTGATCGCGGCCGATGCGGTCGCCAAGGTGCAGACGGTGAGTACCGAGCAGCTCCTGAGGAATACAACGGGCGTCAGCGTGGCGTTCCCGCCGATTCTCGACGCGGTGACTGATGCGGGGTATCAGTTCAACCATAATTCTGGCTTCGTCACGTTCCTGCAAGACGCCGATGGCGCTCTTCCCGGCCAGGACTATGTTGACGTTGCTGCTACTGTCGGTCAGCGCCAAAGTCAGGAGTATTGGGACAAGCGGTCTATGGAGACACTCGACCTACTCGCCGTCAAGTTTTTCGGCGCACTGGGCAAACTATTGTCATCGCACCCCAACGACCTCATTCCTGCCGTTAACTTGGTCCAAACCCTGACCGATGTGGTGCCGGGCCTAATAACGCCAGAAAATGTCGCTTCGGACCTAGTAGAATTGCGTACACGATTTGAAAAGCTATATGGTGGATCACCCGAACAGCGCGCGGTACAGGTGCAGATCGTGCTCGACAATCTGCCCGGTGTGGCAGCTCCAGTCAGTGCGATGGGGGGCCCGTAATGAAACCTAAAGCCGCGTTGTGGCGCTTTGCGGCTGCTGCGGTCGCTGCGCTCGTCGTGTTTATCGTGCTGGTGAATGTGCTTAGACAGCCAATTGCGGCCGAGACGCGCTCATATACCGCCGAATTCACTGACGCGTCAGGCCTGCACATCGACGCAGACGTAAGGGTTCGGGGGGTGCGCGTTGGGAAGGTCAAATCGCTCGCGCTTCAGCGCAAAGCCGGACAGAGCATTGCGGTGGTGGACTTCAGTCTCGACAAGCACTACGCAGTCGTGTCCGCGACGCGGCTCGCTATCAAATACCAGGCGCTCACCGGGTTGCGTTACGTCGACGTTGTCGATTCATCCGAAACCGCTCCTGCAGCGAGTATTATGACGCATATCCCGGCCAGCATGACGCAGCCGTCGTTCGACATAACCACGCTATTCAACGGCCTGCAGCCCGTGATCGCTACTTTAAGCCCCGAAGATATCGACATCTTTACGGAGAACGCCGCGACCTATCTGTCCGGTGAGGGCGGGCTCGGGCCGATGCTCGATAGCATCCGGAAGTTGACCGAATTCGCATCCAACCGCCAGCAGGTTATCGCGACCCTGATGCGCAATCTCAATGCCGTGGCTGAAGTGTTCGGGGGGCATTCCAAGGATTTTGTTCGGGTGCTGGACTTACTGAACCGGCCCGTAGACGCCGCGATCAGCGTAATCGACGAATTCCGCAAGTCTGAGCTTTACGGGCCCGGATTCACAGCGGATGCCATCCGAGTCCTTGAGAACGTAGGATTCCCACTCGGCGAGAACCATAAAATCGTGCAAAAACCCGACGGAAGGATCGATATCGTCGATTCCTCGGGCGGTGATATCGCAGAGGGGCTCGACCGCGCAGTTACCGTCTTCGACGACTATATTCGCGACGTCGAGAAGTTGATACCTGTCATGTGGGACAACATCCCTCCGCCCTCGTCGCCGGACGTGCCACAACCTTGTTCGCGGGGGCGCGCCCAACTACCCGACTCCTTGGATGTACTGCTGAATGGCCAGAGAGTGATCTTATGCAATCAATAAAAGCGCTGGGCAGCTCAACGTTGTGGGGGGTGGGCGCGCTTGTGATGGTGGTGTTGCTGGCGATCACCGCCGCCGCGGTCTATATCAGCCCTCCGGGCCAAAGGACGGTTGTCTTCTACACCGATGACGCGGCGGCGGTTCGTCCAGGTGACACCGTGCGGATTGCCGGAATCACAGTTGGCAAGGTAAAGGACTTGGCGATCGAGCCGAACCGGGTAAAGGTCCGTACTACGGTGGACGACGACGTGTTTGTCGGTGACCAATCGCAGGTTCAGGTGCGCATGCTCACGGTGGTCGGCGGTTATTATGTGAATCTCGTGTCACTGGGCAACAAATCATTAGGGAAAAATTCCATTCCGATGGAACGCGTGACGATGCCCTACAGCCTTATGCGTGCCCTAACCGATGCGACGAAGATCACGGACCGCGTCAGCCCCAAGCCGATTCGTGAATCACTGGACCAACTCCAGCAAGGGCTTACCGGTACAAACGTAGATACGCTTTCCGCAGTCATCAATGCTGGAAACACCCTCACGAGCACCATAGAGAAACAGCGGGGTCAGATCTCGTCGATCCTCGATCTTTCTGACGAATATATCGAATCCCTGCGTGATTTCAGCGGAGAGCTCAAACGACTCGTCGCCAAGCTCTCCATTTTGGAGCAGACATTGGTTTTATACGGTAAGGGTTTTGGCGGTGCGCTCATGGGTATGGGTGACATCGGTGATATGTTCCTCCGGCCGCTCGGTGAATTTTGGGTCAACAATCGAGAGGAATTTATCGAGAAGGTACGCGATTGGCAGGACAGGATTACCAGATGGGTAGACAACAACAGCAGAATCGTACCCAGATTGCGCCGGATCAGAAATAAGATCGAGCGCGTCCTTGATGCCCAGAACGCGCCACCGGAACTGCTCGCCACCGATCTGTGCATCCCGATGCCGGAAAGTCCGTGCTGATGGCCGCGGTAATAGTTCGTCGGATATTCCGCATCGCTATTGCTATGGCCACGGCCGCGGCAATCATCGCGATGACGGCTTCGTGCAGCGGATCGAGTTCGCGGGAGGACGCCGCATATTGTGCCATCCTGCCGGACACTGTCGGATTGTATGTGGGTAACCCGGTCACCCAGATGGGGTACCAAATCGGCAAGGTAACGTCCATCGACGCCAATCCCACCCAGGTCCGGGTTGACTTCTCTGTGGCCGAGGGCCGGCCACTTCCGCATGATGTCAAGGCGGTCATCCGATCACCGTCGATCCTTGCTGACCGTGCGTTGGAACTGGTCGGCAATTACAGTGGGGGCGCGCGCCTGGACGGCGGTAGCTGTATTTCCCTCGACCACTCCTTTTCGCCCAAAACCATATCCGAAGTTGTTGGATCGGCGTACAACTTTATTAACTCGATTAACCCCGATGGGTCAACGAATATCGATGATACCGTTCGCGGAGTCGATCAGCTGGTGCACAATAATGGGGCAGGAGTCAACCAGCTTCTGACCAGAACGTCATCGATGCTTGATAGTCCCGACCAGGCGATCAGCGAGATCGGATCGATCGTCCGTAACACCGCCGAGCTGACTGCGACGCTTGTCGAACTTCGGGACCCTCTCAAGGAGATCCTGCAGGATTCGCCCGTGGCAATTCAAAACGCCGGACAGGCTGTGAACGGTACCGCGGGGCTCGCCGGGCCGGGCGGCGGAGTTGGAACGCTCGGACCGCTGGCCGAGCTGGTAGCTATTCTGGAATCCAGGTTAGGCGAGCCGACGCAGATATTGCTCGATCACACAAGTGCCACCATTAGAAAGGTAACCCCCCACATCAACGCCTTGTCGGATCTGTTCGTCGTCGCGCCGTGGTGGATCAACACGGTAGCTAACCATTTCAACAGGCGTGATTTCCACACCTTCAACCTCGCCTACCGGCCTCCGTTGTATCGAATCCCAACACACAACGGGCTCGCGCTCTGCGGCATGATGAACGCAGCGTCGCCCGGCAGCTGCGCCGATGTGAACGGTCAGCCGTTCGCAGTCGATGTCGCGCTACTGCAGTACGTACTCACCCAGGCGGCGAACCAATGAGCCGCCGGGGATGCGCGGTTGTCGCCGCTGCGGTAGCTGGTGCCATGCTGCTCTCATCGTGTGCGTCGATCACCGTGAACTCGTTGCCGCAGCCGGGTCGGAGCTATCGCAGCGGCTACGACATCGTTGTGGAATTCGCCAACGTCCTCAACCTGCCCGACCGAGCAAAGGTCGTGGAGGATGGCACCGTCGTCGGTACGGTTACCAACATCGACCTCAAGAGCGATCATGTTGACGTCACATTGCGGATTGGTTCCGAGGTGGTGGTGCCGTCGAACGTTCGCGCGACGATGCAGCAGGCCACCGTGCTCGGCGACACGTATGTAGCACTCGAGAGCGCCAAGCCGGGGGAGACGGCCCCATCGTTGAGGCCGAATGGGCGAATTCCGTTGGCGCAAACAACCTCTCCTCCCCAACTTGAAGACACGATCGCCAACATGGCGAATTTTGTTGGCAGCGGGTCCATACAGCGCGCCCAGAACACAATAATCGGGATCAACAGGGTGACGCCGTCACGAACTACTGGCGAGCTCCCGAATCTGGTGAAGCGTGTTGCGGGAGACCTCTCGGATCTAAGCGACAACATCGACACGGTCGACAAATGGCTTGACGGCGTATCCGGAACAGCCGATGTGATGTACAGAAATATTCCTAAATATGAGTACTTTTGGTCACCGGACGGTATGCAGGGATGGGACCGTTCAACACAGACCGCATGGTATGTGGCGACCGTGCTTCCATCTATCGGCTCGATCTACAGTGGTGGTTTCTGGTTGGTGCCACTTCTGGAGTCGCTCGGCGCTACAACGGAGGCCCTACAGAAGAGCAAATGGGCGTTCGAGAAGGAGGCGCCTGCATGGCAAAGGTTGCTCACGGACTTCTTCCTCCCTGTGGACAAGTACCCGGCGATAAACATCACATCAGTGGTCGGACCTGATGGACGGGAACTGTTGGGCAATGTTCAAGATGTATTACGGATGCTCGGAGCAACGCCATGAGAATACGGAACCTGCTGTCATTCGCTATGCTCGGTGCGATTATTGTCGTTGCGGTCAGCATTATTGCGTCGTTCGGTGTGCGGACCGGGCTGCCCGCTAAACGAACCAATCTTTCCATGGCAGTGCCCGACATAAAGGGGCTTGTTGTCGGTTCAAATGTGCTGCTACGCGGTGTGGCCGTGGGCAAAGTGACCAACATCAAGTCTACGGTCAGCGACGCTACCATCGACTTCTATGTTGAGGGCGACCGCCACATTCCCGTCGACTCTGAGGTGCGGCTGGACAATTTATCCGCGCTCGGCGAGGCGTTCATCGGACT
Organism: Mycobacterium sp. pUA109; assembly: GCF_041287095.1. Lineage (NCBI taxonomy): Bacteria > Bacillati > Actinomycetota > Actinomycetes > Mycobacteriales > Mycobacteriaceae > Mycobacterium > Mycobacterium sp. pUA109. The sequence goes on from NZ_JBGGKS010000017.1 coordinate 7,628, forward strand.
GATGCCACGTACGAGCGGGGGGCCGATGTTGAAGGACGGTCAGCGCATCGCAACGGAGTCGATAAAGGTGCCGCCCTCGATTTCGCAGCTGGCAACAGCTGTCGTCCGAGTGCTCAACCAACTCGACCCCGAAGAACTCAAGCGAATCCTGAGTGAGGCCGACGCAGCCCTGCCGGCTCCCGCGCAGGTGCTGCCTAACCTGGCCCGGTCGAGCATGCTGCTCCGGGCGCAGGTGATGGGCATGCAGGGACGGGGACAGGAAGTAGTGGGTAATTTCCAGACGCTCCTGCAGAACGCGGGCTGGGTTGGGCCCAAGCTCGCTGACTCGGTGTCACCGACCTGGTACGCGGGATTGGGTATCGCGGGAACCTATCAGGGCATGATGCACACCATTCACTGGAATAACCCGAGAGACATGCAGCTGTTCGGAGATTTCCTCGACAGGGTTCAGAACTTCTTGGACTCGAGGGGCCCCGACCTCAAGGTGATCACGGAAGCGCTGCTGCCGCATTTCCAAGGTATCGGGGGAGCCCTTATGAATTTCGACAGTGCGCAGATCCTATCCAACGTACTACAGCACATCCCAGAGGATGGTGCGATTGAACTGCATGTCACCATTCCCGACCGTTAGGCCGGGTCACCATCGAAATTGTAAGGGGAACCCGTGACCGTGACTGATAACGGAACCAAGAAGACGTCATCTGAGGTTACTGATGACGAGAAGACCGAGATGAGCACCAGGGACTCGAAGACATCTGCCGAAGCGTCTGGGTCTGGGCCGCCGGTCGGGTCTGATTCGAGCGATGACGAGCGGATCGAGGAGGACTCGAAGGCAACCGAGGAGGACTCCAAGGCGGTCGAGTCCGAGGCGTCCAGTCCGGAGTCGCCGGTCCAGAAGGCCCGCCGGCGTGTGTCGATTTCGGTGCGCGGATTGATATTGTCCGCGGTGATTTGTGTTTTAGTTGGTGCTATCGGCGTGCTGGCGTGGTTGTATATCGGTGCACACAGCAAATTGGATGCACAAGCCCGCGAGGCCGGCAACGACAAGCGTGCCGAGGAAATCGCGCTTGACTATGCCGTGCGTGCCGCGCAGATGAACTATCAGGACCTCAATGGCTGGAAGGTCGAGTTGGTCAAGGGGACTTCTCCCGAGCTGAAGGAAAAGCTGAGCAAGGCGGCTAACGATATGGAGCAGATCCTCGCTCCGCTTCAATGGACTTCGACGGCGCGGCCATTGGCGGCGAAAGTACGCTCAGATACCGGCGGCATCTATATCGTCGATGCGTTCGTCAGTGTGCTGACCAAGACGGTGCAAGCCCCGGAAGGGCTACAGTCCACTGCCACGTACAGCCTGACAATTGACAGCAACAAAGACTGGCAGATCAGCGATGTCGGCGGGATCGGCGCAACTCCTGGCCCAAGATAGCGAGAAGCGGTTAGAGGATGGAGTATTCGGTGTCGGCGAAAGTGCGGCGGTGATGGGTGAGTGGATTTCGGAGGCGTCAGCCGGGCAGCTATCCCCTGCCCGGCTGACGATAACTGTTGCGGAGGGTGGGGTATGCGTATCTCAACTGGACGAGCGTTGGTAAAGAGGAGCATTTCTTCCCGAGGCCCTGCCGTGATGATGCTGTGCGCCTTGATCGTGGTCTCTGGGACGGTCCTGGTCGGTCGTGCAGGGGCCGATCCGCTGGATCCGCCCGGACGCGATGAGGTGGCGCCGCGGCTGCCGGTGGTGATACCGACTGCCAGCAACTGGCAGCCGAAGTTTCCATTCCCGTTTGATCAGACTCGAGGCCAAGTTACCGAGACGGATATCAACGCCGAACGCGAAATGTGCCAGTGGTTCAATGAGCAATACTCCGATCTGAGGTTCCAGATCGAGAGATTGAATAACAGTTTGATGCGCAGGAACGGCCAATGGGACGCCGATGGTGTGCAGGAGCGGGTTGACGCAGTGACGGCGAATATTGACCAGTCGGTGGACTTCCTCGCTCCACGTGCTGAATCGCTTACCCAGGCCTATGACCACGCGGGAGACATGTACTTCCCGATCTACCAGGGTCAGGCCTTCTACCGCCTGTACCAGCATCTGTACAACCTCGGTAATGGCATTAGGGCCCGTCAGCCGACCTGGTTTACCGGCCCATCGTTCCAGGAAGTGTTGCATTGGGGCAGCAGGATCAATCGGTCCCGTGTCTGCAAGTGAGCATCGGCGTACAGACGCGTAGTGGGCAGAAGAAATTTGGATGAGGAGGGATAGGTGCTGAGAACCTACGCCGACACTGGCGCTGCATCTCCGGGTGGTCGATGCTGCACACCGAGAGTCGGCAATGCAGTCATGGCGGTGGCTGCTGTCGCAGCCGCCGGCGTCCTGTTCACGCCGCCGGCTGCCGCCGAGGCTGATCCGAATCTCAAGGACACGGTGGTTTCGGAGCGGGCCAAGACGCAATGTCAGCCGCTTCGATACGACCCCATGGTCGAACACGCCGCGGAGATCGTGAATCGTTCAACCGACGACTTTGTAAGCCACAGAACGAAGAACGTGCCAGCCGACGGGCCGACGGACTCGCTGCCTATTCTGAAGGATCTTGGTAGCAGTGCGACCGCGGCTTTGTCGCTTCAAGGCGCTGGCCACAACAGCGACAAGGACGCCATCCATGGCGTGGTATTGGAAGGGATTACCCCGGGCGTCGGCAAGGTCTTACACAAGGGCGTGGGTGTGTTCAAGCCTTTGGAGGAGTTAGGCGCCCCCCCATTCGGGGACTGCTCCTTGAACACTTTCGGTGTCAGCATGATTCACAATGTGGAGCACGGTTTCAGCCTCGCCACGGTCGTCCTGGCAACGATATGACCGGCGAGAGTGGGACGCGGCGGAACATATCTCCGCCGGATCGTCTGCGTGCACGAGAACCGGTGGTAGCCGCTGGTGGGCCCGGCCGCACCCGGTCGGCCGTCACAGCTGAATCTATCGTCGTAGCCGCTATAGGAGGCCGCATGCTGCGGGTCATAGAAGTGATGATCGCCTGCGTAACAGTCTGCATAGCAGCACTCGTAAACGCATCTACCGCTTCGGCCGACGAACTCGTGACGTATGAGGTGGTTTCCGAAGACATCGGAATGGCGAATATTGAATATGAGGATTCGACCGGGCGGGTAGCGCAGGAGGGTGTGATGCTTCCATGGCGCGCGGACGTCATGGTTCATGCGGTACGCAAACCGCCACCAGATGGCAGTCAGGTCCGGGCGGATTGGCGTCCGGTCGCTGGGCCGGCCAAGTGGGTGAGTGTACGCATCATCTACCAGGGTAAACTGCTCTGCCAAAATACTTTAGACGTTGGGAACGCCACCTGTTACGGGATCACCCCGCGCATTACCTAAACTCGTGACTAGTGCCGCGAGTTTATGGGTGCGGGCCGGTTTCGTGGTCCAGACGAATGGGCGGATCGCTCGTCGGGCGAGCGTGTCCACGACGCTGACGTCGCGCGGTCCGCATCAGTGATGGCAAGTTCCGATGATGGCCGCCACCATCATCGGCTACCGGCAGTGCCCTGCTGGGTAGCCGATGATCCCGCACCTAGACCTAGACCTAGACCTAGACCGGCGGCCGGTGTCCGCTTTGTGCACCAACTTTCACTATTAGTGCGTGACTAGCTGTAGCATGGGCCGCCGGTGTCTGGCGGGTTACACGCTGCGGGCCCCAGCGTCACCCAGCTCTGATCCGTCCAAGGCGCCGATAGCCAGGTTTTGGTGGGCTCAATCACGAAACGAAGCGGACCGCGCTCGCAATAGGTCCTGTTATCCACCGTCGCTGCACAAGTTGTCCCTTCGTGCGTAATACGACTGTGCGCTGGTAGCGGCCGTTCCGCTTGGGTATTCGGGAACCGTGCCGCTACTGTCCAGTCGTAGTGCATTGCCCGGTCTCCGTCGATCCAGCCAAGGTGGCTGACTCCTGGTGGGGCTCCGGGGATATCGCCAGCGCAGCCGAAGCTACCCCGGCGCCAGATCCCGCAATTCTGTCCCGTCGGGGACACGAACCACACCCCGCCGGGAAGGGCGTAACTGCCGGCGTCGACGTCGTCGTAAAACCGGATATCTGGATAAGGATTGGGCCCTGCGCCCGCTGGGTCCGGGTCGGCCTGAGCCGCTGCTGCGCTACTCAGCGCCAGAATGCCTACACCAACAACTGTCGCGGTGCGGTACAGGCGTTTTGCTGTCCGCTTTCCCCGGCGATGGACGTAACGACCCACGCAGATGACGGTATCAGAAAGTAGAGCAAACCGTTAAGTCTTTCTGTCAGTTCCGGTCGAAAGGTGGGCTGCCGGCAGCGTCCGATTGGAAGAGTAATCACAGTGGCGGGTTGGGCCGAGATCCGTGTCGGCCCCGGGTGAAGATTGACCGCTGGGTGTCGGTCCAATTTGGATCCCCTTCATTGGCGCTGAGGATGCGATGTCGGTGGAGGATTGGGCAGAGATCTGGTGGTTGTGGCGGTCGGAATGAATTATGCCGATCAAGGCGAACGCTGGGGGCGGGCCGCAATACGGTGCGGCGAGCGCTGGCAGCTGGCGGGGCCGCCCAAGTTCAGCGGCCGGCTCGCGTGTCGAAAGTCCACGCCGTCGAGCTGCAGACGGGAGTTGTTGCGGGCATATCCGTGGATGCCGGCGACGGTGATCGCCGAGCGGATCGGAAGGACGCATCGGTCAGTCAAGCCCATGAGACTCAGTGGCTTTGGCGCGAGCTGTTAAGCCTGGGCGCCTGCTGGCGGGGGCAGGGGGTCCTGTTGTTGGACGCAGTCCGTGCAACCGGGCCCCGGGGCCGGCGGTCGATCGACGGCGTCAGGCGGTCCGACGTCGATCAGCGGCATCTGCGCCAGCGGATCGGTGGATGGCAGTCCGTGCATGTTGAGCGGCAGCCCTGGACCGAGCCCCTCCGGATTCTCCAAGTGAATGTCGCCGAGTGGCGGAGCGAGCCCGCTTATCGGGGGCAGATCGATTGGCACCACGCCTGTGGCATAGGCCGCTGCCCAGCCCAACACGTTGCGGGCATACGGCATCGAATTGTTGTAGCGCAGCACTGCGGACAGAGCCTGCGACTGGTCCCGTAAGTCCAGCCCGCCACTACACAGGTACCGGGCAGCACCCAGCGCGGCGTCGTACAGGTTTTGCGGATCTGTGTTGCCGTCGCCGTCCCCGTCGGAGGCATAGCGCGCCCAGGTGCCGGGAAGGAACTGCATCGGTCCCATGGCACGGGCGTAGGTGATCTGACCGCCAGCTCTGCTTTGGACGATGGTCTCGTTGCCAGGCAACGTACCGTCTAGCGGCGGGCCGTAGATCGGCCGGACGGCGGTGCCGCGTGTGTTGGTGGCACCACCGTTGGCGTGCATCGACTCGATGCGACCGATCCCGGCCAGCAGGTTCCAGCTGATCCCACAACCGGGGTCGGAGGCCGCCATCAGCTGCTCGGCGTTGCGGTACGCGGACAACGCCATGGCCGGGATGCCCAGGGCTCCAACGTGGTTCATGACCATCACCGGCGGAGGTGGAGCCGACGGGGATGCAGACCCGATATGCACGCTGGCCGGCGGACGCTGGATCGTGACTACCGACAGGCCGGACGGGTCACGGTTACCGACCATGGCAGCCGCCGGGGCAACGGCTGCGTCGCGCACAGGCAGTATGGGGACCGGAGCTGCGCCGCCCGCACCGACCAGGACCAGGGGGGTGAGCACGGCGACGCTCAACGCCGGTGCCCGTCTCACCCGAATTGCCCTTTGGCATATCAGCGGAAGGCCGAGGTGTGACCAACCGGCCAGCGTCATCAGCAATTTGCGCACCAAGGCGGGCTCTTTAGCGTGCGGCATCCGACGGTGACGCGCCAATGTGTGCAACCTGCTTTCCGCGTACGCCGCAACCGGCGTCGGCTTCGGGTTTCGCTGAATAGTGATCAGTTGGTGGGCGGTTCGTCGTCGGGGAAGTCGTGCACTTCGTATTTGTGGGTTCCTTCCAGGTCGTCGGTGATCGCGGCCTGAGCGTTCTTGGGCAGGGTGTGCAGGATCTCGCGGACCCGGGCCCGGCGCCGGGCGATCCCTTTGCGCTCCGGCATCCCCGGCGACGCGGACAGTTGCGGGGGCACGCCCTCGATCTCCTCGACACCGCCGTGGTGCTGACCGGCGTCCATCATGGCCTGCTCCTCGGCCATGGTGGCCTGGTCCTTTTCCTCCGACATCCCGATCGGCCCGATCCGGCGCCCGTTGAGGAACTGCTTGACCACCGGCTCATCACTGGTCAACAGCACCTCACGCGGCCCGAACATCACCAACTGCTTGCGGAACAACATGCCCATGTTGTCCGGCACGGTGCGCGCGATGTTGATGTTGTGCGTCACGATCAAAATCGTCGCGTCGATCTGGGCGTTGATGTCAATCAACAACTGGCTCAAATACGCGGTACGCACCGGGTCCAAACCCGAGTCCGGCTCATCGCACAAGATGATCTGCGGATCCAACACCAACGCCCGCGCCAACCCGGCACGCTTGCGCATACCACCAGAGATCTCACCGGGGAACTTCTTCTCATCCCCACCCAAACCGACCAAGGCGAGCTTTTCCATGACGATGTCACGGATCTCGCTCTCCTTCTTCTTGGTGTGCTCCCGCAGCGGGAACGCGGTGTTATCGAACAGGTTCATCGACCCGAACAACGCGCCATCCTGGAACAACACCCCGAACAGGGTGCGGATCTCGTAGAGCTCCTTGGCCGAGCACTCAATAATGTCAGTGCCGTCAATCAAAATCGAACCACGCTCAGGCCGCAGCAGCCCGATCAGCGACTTCAAAAACACCGATTTGCCGGTACCCGACGGGCCCAGCAACACGCTGACCTCACCCTGCGGGATCGTCATCGTGACGTCTTCCCAGATCCGCGCAGAACCGAAGGATTTAGTCAGTCCTTCTACCTCAATGGCGACACCCATGGGAAACCCTTCCTCCAACGTCGCTCAGCACCCGGAAGCGCCTGGGTGTGCGGCGTGAGTGACCGTAGTCGACGTGGTTGACATCGCCTTCGGTCCTCACTCGCCCGGCTGCCAGTTAAATCTAATCACGAATAATATATGTGTCAGCGGTCACCTCCGCAATCACTAGATCGCCCGGGTCGCTGCCTTGTCATGGCGGCCGATACTGACTGTGTCACGCGCTGATTAGCTGAGCTCCGGTCGCTCGCGCATATGTCAACGTCTGTTCCCGGAACAACGGTATCGCTCTGATGTTTAGATAAAAATCGCCCGGTAGCAGCCAGTCGAGCATCCTGACGGCGCGGCGGTGGCTACCGGGGCGGAAACCTCGGCGATGGATCGGTTACTCGCGGCGGCAGAGTCGCATCTACCGCATGCGATCGAAATACCGGACTATACAACGTATTCCAACGCAACACTGGGCAGGTTTCGTAAGAGAATGTACCAACGTCAGTTTCAAGAAGAAGAACGCGGTTCAATCTCGCCGTCGACGTCGAATCCGCCACTGGTCGGATGGGGCCGAATGTTGGCCGAGTGCCGGTGTGCCTGGGTTGAAGTCAAATGCCGAGCGCGCCAAATGCGTCGAGGTCGTCGACAGCCGCGGCAGTGCGCCGGATGATCGCCTTGCAGCGGTCGACGGGCTGCATCTCCGGCTGGTACCAGGCCCGTCCGATCGTGAACAGCCAAGCGGTCAGCGGCCAGAAACTCTGCTGGCGGTAACTGAGCCAGGCCTCCTCGAAACTCGGTGCCACACCGCCGTGTTCGGACAGTGCCCTCAGATAGGTCTCCATCAGCCCGCGTTCCCACTTGCGGCGATCCTCCGGTTCGCAGGCCGAGTTGACGGCGTAGGCGAAGTCGAAGGCCCAGCCGCCACGAAGGCAGTGGTGCCAGTCGGCGTAGCCCATCTTGCCCTCGGCCGTGACGTAGGTCTGCCCGACGTGGGCGTCACCGTGCAGCAGGGTCTGCGGCATCTCATCGGTGCCGATATTCAGCGAGCGCACGGTGGCCTCGTAGATGCGGTCCGCCTGTCCGTGCAGCCGTGCTGGGATTTCCTGCGCGGCACGGTCCATGCCGACCGCGGCTCGATCGCGCGCGGCGACCATCGCGGACGCGCGGTCGATGTACTGACGAAGGGTGCGTAGCACGGTGATGGCCGGGTCTTCCCAGAGTTGGCCGTGCATACAGGCCAGCGTGCCTACGAGGTCGTGCATCTGATCTTCGGTGAGCCGTTCGGTCGGGCCGACGAATCGCGCTCCCCGCGTTGCGACGATGTCCTCCATGATCGTGATCGAGCGCCACGAGCGGTTGTCGGCCTTGGCCCAGTACCCGCGGGGAGCTTCCATCGTGGTCTTGTCGCGCAGCGACATGTAGAAGTGTTCTTCGCCGTGCAGCACGCCGGCGCCACCGGTGAGTAGGCGCTGGCTGACCTTTGTGCCCGCCTTGGTGAACAGTTCGGTCGGCAGGCCCGCCCGTTGTCCTGCGTCGTTGTAGACGACCCGCAGCGCGAGACGCTCGGTGCTACCGCTGCTGCCGCCAGGGTTGCTGAAACTCACCACGTTCGCACCCGGCACTCCCCGGCACAGCACCGCCGTCAGCCACTCCGGTGTGACGTGGGCACCAGAGATCGGCACGTCGTCGGCCGTGCGCGGGGTCGGCGGGTGAACCTTTTCCGCCAGCGCACAGCCCAGCACCCCCATCGCTTGCACGCCGAGGGCTGCCCGCGGGTCACGCTGCAGAAACTCGTTCACGGAAGAGCCGAAAGCAGACATGGCAGTCATTTTGTTATCCAATCTTTTTGGTTCTGGTGGGAATGTAATGGGCTGGATACCGCCATGCCGCTTGCAGCCACGCACATATTTCATCGTCAAACAAACCGACCTCAGGCGCCCGCCGAGGCGATCATCCCGAAGTTCTTTCCGGTGCCTAGCCGGTGGGGAAGGGGTCGTTCTGGCCGCTGGAGTACGGGTCCACATCAGCTTTCTTGCGGGTGGTCAGCAAGTCTTTGAGTGCGCCGAGGCGTCCGCCCTTGTCCTGGATCTTGAAGTGTTTGAGCATGATACGTGCTGCATTCTGGCCGGGCATACCACTGATACCAGCCACGGGGTGGGTGCCCGATCCGGTGAGGTAGAGGCCTTCGACCGGGGTTTTGTAGCCGGCGAAGCCGGCGACCGGCTTGTTGGGGCCGAAGCGGCTGATGGTTGGGTCCACGTGATAGACAGACCCGTCGATGGCCCAGAATCGTTCCTCGATATCCGGCAGTACCAGCGGTCGCACGGCGACCTGCATGTCTTCGACGCCCTTGTAATAGATTTCGGCGTCTTTGATGATGCTGTCGGTGATCTTCTTGCGGGCCACATCCCAACCCTCCTCAGGGAAGGACGGGGTCAGGCCGGTCCAGAACCACCACAGATCCTTGCCCGGCGGCGACATCGACGGGTCGAAGGAGTTGGTGACTTGGGCCAGTCCGGGGATCGCGTCGGGCACCTGGCCGCGCACACAAGCCCTGGCGGCTTCGAGTGCTTGTGCGTAGGTGTGGTAGCAGTTGCACGCTTGGCGCAGGTCGATCCCGTCGTCGCGCCACTTCTCATGTTTGGACATATCGATCCGGCCTGAGAGTGCCACGTTGACCTTGGCGTCGGCGATCCCGCGTTTGCGGGTCGGGATGTGGTCGGCGGCGTTCTGCTTCTTGGGCTCAAGTACACCGCGGGGCAGCAGCCGGGTCAGTGTGGTCCTGGGGCTGCATGCGGTCAACACCGCACGGCGGGCATGGATTTCGGCGCCGCCTTTGATGCGTACACCGGTGCACCGGTTGTTGGTGACGATCAGCTCCTCGACCGGTGAGCTGGTGATCACGTCGCCGTGGTTGTCTTTGATGACGCCGATCAGGGCTTTGGGCAGCGAGCCGGTGCCGCCGTGGAACATCGCCACCCCGTACTTGGACAGCACCCCCAGATAGATCAGCGACCAGCCCGACATGTCGGCGTCGAACGGCATGAACGGCAGACTACTTAGCATCGGTGCGCGGATCATGTCGTGCTCAAAGCTCTCCTCGACGGCCTCGGCTTGGGAGCTGCTCATCCAGCGGCCCAGCGCGGAGAGCTGCTTGCGGTTCTTGGCCAGTGCGCGCGCCGATTTGAGGATGTTCTTGATCTCAGGCTGGGTCACGCTGGTCTGCATCATCGGCAGCCCGATCTCCACAGCGGCGTCGATCACCTCGTAGAGCTCGATCAGCGCGCGGGCGTCCTTTTTGGAAAAGTACGCGAGCTCGGCGGCGGTCTTGCGGGGATCACGCCACAGGCCCAGCGAGGCCCCGTCGGCCGACAGCTGGAAATGTGCCGGGTCGATCACCGTCTGACGCAGGCCATAGTTCCGTGACAGCCCCAGATCCCGGTCGATGGTCGTGGTGCGGAACAACGACGCTTGGATCGATGCCTCGTTGATCATGTACTCCGGCGCCTCTGGCGCAAACGGATTGGTCGACGTCATGCCGCCGGCGGTCGGCGAGGCTTCCACCACCAGGACGTCGAGGCCAGCCTTGGCCAGATACGCGGCCGCGACCAAGCCGTTGTGTCCGGATCCGACGACGATGACATCGGCTTCGCGTGGCACGGAAGAGTCCTGCATGATCTGTCCTTCGATTGCCGGGAGCGGTGACGCGCTCAGGTATGAATCTAATGTTTATTAAATTTTAAGCCGCGGGCTGGGCTGGGGGACGACTTGTCCTGTCCTGCTTTGCCATCAGCGACGGTGGCCTTCCGGTGCCACCAGCTGTACAACCTCGATGTTGCGCAGCACTTCGTGGATCTCGGCGATGCGGCGCTTTCGGCGAAGTCGTAGCGACTAGACACACTGTATGCAGAATGCGATCCAGAACACAATCCCCATGGCCGGCGTGCGCCCCATGGACGGGCGACGCGATCCGGGGCAGGCCGGTACACCGCGCCCCGCCGTTATGATCGATGGCGTGTCAGCAGCGCTTCCGAGTCGACGGCAACGCGCTGACAGCGTCGTCCGGCGGAACCAGACGGTTGCCTCGGAGTTCCAGCGTCGACTCGCCGATGCGATTGAACGGTTGGTCGACGAGGGCGCGAGTTACGCACAATTGAGCGTTGAACGACTCGTCGGCGAAGCCGGCATTGCGCGTTCGACATTTTATAAATACTTCGGAGACAAAAGTGGGCTCCTGTCGAACCTCGTCGGTGCTGTTCAAGACGATTTCCTGCACGCTGCCGACGCATGGTTGGAGCTGACCGCCGGAGCCTCTAAATCTGATTACGAAGCGGCGTTCGCGGCGATATTCGACGCTTACCGATCCCACCGGGTCGTCATGCGTTGTATTGTGGAACAGGCCAACCAAGATCCGGTGATCCGGGATCATTTCACCGGAATGATGGCAGCGTTTGTGGCCGCGATCGAGGAACATATTCGGTTGGGGCAAGAGGCCAATGCCATCACGTCCGATCACTCGGCGCATGATCTCGCCCTGTGGTTGACGTGGATGTTGGAGTACGGCCAGTTGCAATTGGTCGGACCCGCGGTCGACCGTGACTTGAAAAAATACACCTCCGCTGTGACGGATGTCGTCTGGAGAGCGCTGTATTCAGAACTGACCGGTCCATGAGCAGAGAGGCGCGGCGCCAACTACCCAACCGTGCTGCTCGCCGGGTCGACACGCTCGGGGCACTCGCCGATGCGGCGGCCGCGTGCGTCGAGGAGGACAATACGAGCTTCGCCGAACTCAGCGTCGAGCGCCTCGCTCGACGTGCCGGTATCTCACGCGCGAGTTTCTATCTGTACTTCGAAGACAAAGGCGAACTAGTTCGTGGTTGGCACCAGGAATTCGACGCTCAAGTGACCGCCGGCTACGCCGAGTGGTTGAATGTATCCAGCCCAGGTCGCTCGGCCGTCTCAGGAGCGCTCGAAGAACTTGCCGTAATTCATCGCAAGAGTCGGACCGTACTGGCGGCGATACAGGAAATGACGGCGCATGATCCCCACCTTCGTCACGAGCGCGTCGAAGCCTTTCAGCGCAAACGGGGGGAGCTGAGACGGCATATCATGCGTGGTCAACGGGAGAATTGGATAGATGCCGACCTCGCCCCGGATGCAACGGCGGCATGGCTGATATCGATGGTCGATCGCGTCATGCAGCAAGTGGTCCCCACTTGTGGTGACGCAACGTCACTGATCGACACAGGCGCCGAAATCGTGTGGCGGACGCTCTACGCGTCTCCGAATCGACGAGATCTCGCTGGGGGTTGTCCATCCGCAGCACCGGCGGCGGGCCGTCAGCTGCGGAGAAGGTAGGCGCTGGGGGAGTGGCCGGTCCATCGGCGAAAAGCTCTGCTGAAACTGGCTGGGTCCGAATAGCCCAAGCGGTGGGACACCTGGGCGACAGTGAGTTCGCCGGTGTCCAGTAGTTCGAGGGCTAGGCGATGACGGACCTCTTCACGAAGGGCTCGAAATGAGGTCCCTTCCGCGCTGAGCTGGCGGCGTATGGTGCGGGGGTCGACGTGGCGGTCCGCGGCGACGTCCGCCAGGGTCGGTGCCGATGCGGGCCTGCGGTGCAGCGCGTACCGGATCCTGCCCGCGAGTCCGGCGTGGCGGGCGCGGCGTACCGCGAGATCGACGCATTGCCGCTCCACGGCTTCGGCGGTGAGGGGATCCGCCATCGGCAGCGGGCGGGTGAGCGTGGCCGTGTCGAACACGAACGCGTTCCGGTGGCTGCCGCCGACGCTAACCGCCTGCGGAAGGGCAGCCCGCAGAGCCTGCCGCCGTTCGGCCGGCAAGCTCGTCTCGAGAAGAAGCGGCAGCTGCTGTCCGACGATGCGCCCGATGGCCGTGGCGGTGCTGGTGAGGTCCCGTTCGAGGATGAAGTGGTAGACGGCCGGGCTCAGTTCGGAAGCGTCGAGCTCGAGTCGCGCTGACCCGGGCCGGCGGACGAGCGTCGGTCGCATGAAGATCCAGGACAGCTTGCCGTGACCATGGCGCAGCGCGATGTCGAGCAGATCGCTGACGGTGGGGCTGAGCAGCATGGCGAAACCCCATACCCCGAGCATGCCGACGGTCAGCCGTCGTCCGGCGGCCACCCCCAGCCCGGGCCGATCACCGCCGAGGCGTACCAGGTTGCGGATGACGGTCATCTCTTGGGCAGCATCGACGATTGTGTCCGCGTCCGTCAGGGAGGACGGGGACAGATCGCTGCCATCCAGCAGGTCGGCGATCGGGATGCCAAGTTCGCGCGCCACCTCGAGCAGGACACGGATGCCGGACACGCCACGTGGGAAGTCCCAGGAGGCGGCGGTGGTGCTCATGGCCGGGACGTTAGCCGCCGATGTCCGAAAATGCTATGACTGGGTCCTTGGATGTCCTGTTCGGAGGCCACGAGCGTCCCTAGCATCAGTCAGCATGGCGAGCGCAGTCGTCCCGGTTCGGGATCCACTTGGGCGCCCGCCGTTGACTGCTGGGAATCTGATGTTTGCCGGAATACCTCAGGGCCGGCAATGACTCCGCTGGACCCGGTCGGGGTCGTGGACGGCGAGTGGGACAACGAGGCATGGTGGAGCACCTCCAACATGGGCGAGGCGGTCCCCGGCGTGCTCACCCCGCTGAACTGGACGTTCTGGGGCCAGAGCAGCGAACATGCGCTGCGCCGGGCCTTCGTGTCGTTCGGTGCCCTCGAAAAGGCGCACGTCCAGGTCCCCATCGACTCGGCCCAGCGGATCATGGGCGTGTTCCACGGGCGCCTCGCTGCCAAGGTCAGCTTCCTGGGGGACATGGGCGACCGTCTTCCCGGCACGACCGGGGCGGCGGTCGCCGAACAGATCCTCGGAACGCTGCCCGACGACTTCCGCAGCCGGCCCACCCGACGCCGGCTACCGATCATCGCGGCGAGGCTCCCCGCCGCCGCCCTGTCGGCGCCAACGCGCGTACGACGGTTGCGCACCACCACAACCCGATGGTGGGAGAACCAGGTCAGTTCCGTGGGCCGGATGGATCTCGGCGCAGCCCGGGCACGGTTCGAGGCCGCGCTGCAGCGCTTCGACGACGCCATGTACACCCACATCACCTGTACGTTCGCCGTGGTGCAGCCGCTTTACGATCAGATCCACCGGCTGGCCGAACGCGTCGGCGAACCAGACCTGGCCGACCAGGTGCTGGCCGGCCAGGGCATGCACGTCGAACTGGACATGGTGGACGATCTGTGGGAGCTGTCGCGCGACCGGCTGGCGCTCACAGAGTTCCTGCGGCGGCATGGCTACCACGGGCCCAACGAGGGGGAGATTGCCAGCCGGGTCTGGCGCGAGGACGCTGCCCCCGTGGTCAGCCTCGCCAACGGCTACGCGCGCCGTTCCGAGCGCGAACGACCTGAGGCTGCGATGCGCCGCCGCGTCGAGCAGCGGCGGGCCGCCGAGATGAGGCTGCTCGCCCGGATACCCCGGTCGCGGCGTGCCGGTGCACGGTTAGCGCTCGGGCTCGCCGCGCGCTACGTACCGCTGCGTGGTGTCGGGAAGATCGCGTATCTGCAGGTTCTCGACGTCGCGCGGGCCGCCGCCCGGCGGGCCGGCGAGGAGTTGGCCCGTGCCGGTGTGCTCGTTGACCCCGATGACGCTGCGTACCTCACCGCACGGGAGCTTCTCCGGCTAGGGCGCACCGACCGGGCCAAGACGGTTGTCGCCGAGCGCCGGCGGCTGCACGAGCAGTACCTCACGGAGGCGCTGCCCGGTTCGTGGCGAGGTCTGCCGGCAATCGCGCCCGGCAGTGTCGTCCCGTCCTGTCAGGGGCTCGTGCTGCGGGGCGTCGGCGCGAGCGCTGGTGTCATCGAAGGCCGCGCACGGGTCGTGCTGAACCCGGACTTCGTCGACGTCGACGCCAACGAGATCCTGATCGCACCATTCACCGACCCCAGCTGGGCCTCGGTGATGTTCACCTCCGCCGCCCTCGTCGTTGACATCGGCGGCGTGCTTAGCCACGCCGCCGTAGTGGCCCGCGAACTCGGCATCCCGTGCGTCATGGGCACCGGAGACGGCACCCGCCGGATTAGCACCGGTGACTGGTGCCGGGTCGACGGGTCGAACGGAACGCTTGAGATCATCCGGGCTGCAGACCATTCCGATCCGCAGCAGTGAACCCGACCGCCGCACTGTGACGAAAGGAGCACCGATGGGAGCGACCGCCGTTCCGATCGACGACCGGCTAGCAATCCAGGATCTGGTTGCCCGTTACTCCTACTACTGCGACACTCAGCAGTATCGGAAGTGTGCGGGCTTGTTCGCCGAGGAGGGCCAGTTCGACGAGACCGTCATCGGAATCCCGTTCTGCGACGGTCGGCCAGCCATAGACACCACCTTCCGTGGCATGGAGGGGTTGATTGACTACCTGATCCACCTCACCAGCAACCACCGGATCAGCGACTTCGACGGAGACCAGGCCACCGGAACGGTGCACGTTCACGTCCTCGGCAGGTACCTCGGTACCGACCTGCAGGTCCTCGGTTACTACACCGACGACTACGTCAAACAGCACAACCGGTGGCTCTTTGCGCGCCGTCGACTCGTCGAGATCGCGCCGTCGGTGGGACTTGACGCTCTACAAGCCGACGCGCCAGCCGCCCCCAGTTGAGGGCCCAGCGGCTGGCATGGCCGTCCGGGTCGCGCTGCTGCGTCCTAATCGTGGGGTCGCGGCGGTGCGCTGATACCGTCGATGAGCAAGTCGGCGAGTCGATCGGCCTGGACATCGAGCGCCGGCAGGTCCAATTGGTCGGGCGTGCCCCCACGCATGGACAGGTCAAGTGCGGTCCAAAACGCCGCTCCGAAGGCCGCGCTGATGGCGGTGTCGAGGTCAAAGTCGCGGTGCGGCCAACGGCTCAAGTTGGCCTTGCTGGCTTCAATGGCGGCGTCGATCAGCGGCTGGAAATGGACGGCATAGAACCGGCGGGCCACGTCACGCTCGCCGAACAAGATCACCCCGAGCGCCGGGACCGACTCGGCGAAGGTGCGCAGCAGGGTGCGCATAAACCGGCGGGTGCTCTCCCGTTGCGCGGTACCCGTCGGGTCCGGCGGCAGGGTGCGGACCTCCTCGATGCGCGCCGCCAGCAGCTCGTGCACCGGCGCCATGATCGCTTCCTCGAAGAGCATCTCTTTCGACTCGAAATGCTTGTAGATCAGCGCGCTGGTGACGCCAGCGGCGTCCGCGACGGCCTGAATGCGGGCTCCGGCGTAGCCCCCCTGAGCGAGGAACTCCTCGCGCGCTACGGCCAAGATCAGGCTTCGTCGCTGTTCCATGGACAGCCGCCGTGAAGGGCTTGACATCCGTAGTAACGTAGCAGCGACGAATGTTGGTAACAAGTTACTAACCGCGCGGACGTGTGTCCGAGAACGACCCGCGGCAGCAACGGGAGTCGTGTTATGGCTGGTCAAAAAACTGCGTCGGACGCGGTGGGTTCCGCTGTGGCACCGAGCCTGCGCGCACTTGATCCAAGGTGGTGCGAGCGCGAGCTTCGTTCCCGCGGGTTCCCGAGGGTGAGGGTCACCGAGGTGCGCAGCGAGCCGCTGGCAGTGACCGGCGCAATGGGCGACATCGCCCGGGTCCGGTTTTCATACGCGCCAGGCTCCCCGCCCGGCCCCGCGAGCGCGATCGCCAAGATCCGGGCCGCCGATGAGCGGCGGGCCACGATCGATGCGGCCATGCACCTCTTCGAGCGGGAGTCCCGGTTCTACGCCGGCTTCGCGGACCGGGCCCGTTTGCGCAGCCCCCGGTGCCTCGGTGGCGGAGACGGCTGGACCACCCCGCTGCTGCTGGAAGACCTCGTCGGCTTACGCGCCGGCGACCAGGTGGTCGGGCTCGCGGTCGCGGACGCCGAGCGGGTCATCGATGCACTGGCCGACCAACACGCCGCGTTCTGGAACTCTCCGGTCTGTCAGGAGCCGTGGCTGGTCTCACCCACCGAGCCGGAGCTGGCCGGTGCCATCGCGCAGATGGTGGGTAGCGGGGTACCCGTGCTGCGTGAGCGGTATGCCGATCGGGCGCCGTCCGGGGCGATCGACGCCGTGGAGCGGCTCGCCCCGCGCTGGCTGGACGTTCTGCACGCCTGCGCCGAGGGCCCCCGCACGGTGATCCACAACGACTGCCGGCTGGACAACGTGTTCTTCGATGCCGACGGCGCCCCGATCTTCGTGGACTGGCAGATGATCGGGGTCAGCCGGGGCACCCAGGATCTGGGTAACCTGCTCGCCGGGAGCATGAACCTCGACGACCTACGGCAGCACTGGGAACCACTGCTGCGCCGCTACCACGCCCGGCTGGGTCAGCACGGCGTGCGCGACTACCCGTGGCAGGAATGCGTGTCGCACTACCGCCAGACCATCCTCTACCCGCTCGGCCAGGGCATCGCCCTCATCGGTGCCCTCGCCCAAGCCGACGACCGTGGACTCGCCGACGTTGCGTTGCTGCGCGCCCTGACGCACTGCCACGACCTGAACTCCTTCGACACGGTGGCGGCGGCGTGACCGCGCCGACGACCGCCGCCGCCACGGCCCCAGTCATCGAGGACCTCTCGGCGTACGTGATCGCCGGTCGGGTGAAAGCCCGCCCAAGCCCCGAATCCGAGACCGCGGCCCGCACCCCCGCCCAGGGGGTGGACGACGGGGTGCAGGCTGAACAGATCGGGTTCCGCCGGGTGTTCTTGTCCGAGCGGTGGAATCTGAAGGAGGCCGGCGCGTTGCTGGGCGGCATCGCGGCGCGTACCACCCGGATCGGGGTCGGTACCGGCGTGATACCCCCGGCGGCCCGACACCCGCTGCACGCTGCCGGATTTGCCTCCACCATGCACGGCGCGTACGGCCCCCGGTTCGTGCTCGGCCTGGGCCGAGGCGACAACGATGTGATGCGCGGTCTGGGCATGTGGGCGGCCAACTTCGACGCCCTGCGGGACTACGTCTCCATTGTTCGGCGGTTGTGGGACGGCGAGACCGTCAGTTACGACGGACCGGCCGGCCACTATCCGAAGCTCGCGCTACCCGACCTGCACGACGGCCCGCATCCGCAGATCTGGTTCGGCACCTTCGGTCTGCCCAAGGCAGCCCAGGTCGTGGCCGAGTGCATGGACGGGATCCTCCTGGTGCCCAACATGACCCCGGACGCGACCCGGGCGGCGGTGCAGCGGCTGCGCGAGGCCTGCGAACGCATCGGCCGCGATCCCGCCACCCTGCGCATCGCCCAGTGCGTGGTCACAGCCCCGGAACTCGACGACATCGAGACCCGCCAAATTGTGCACGCCCGCGCGCTGACCTACCTGGAGTCCCCCGGCTGGGGCCGATCCCTGTGCCGGCTCAATGGCTGGGACCCGGCGGTGCTGGACACCATCGCCGCCCACGAACAACTGCGGGGAGCCGACGTCATCGCCGACGCGCGCTACCACCGCTCCGAGCTGATGGAGCCCGCGAAACTGGTGCCCGAGGGCTGGATGCGCGAGTCGGCCGCGTATGGCTCGATCGGTGATTGCCTGACGATGTTCGAACGGTTCCGCGATGCCGGAGCCGACGAACTCGTCACCTACGGCAGCACACCCGGCCAGAACGCCACCCTCGCGCACGCCTGGGCCAACGGAGCCCGGCATGCTTGAGACCTGCGTCGGCGTCTGGACCGACCGTCACTTTCCCGCCGACACCCTCGCCCTGCAGTGCCGCGCACTGCAAGACAGCGGCGTCGTGGACGGGGTGCTGATCCCCGACCAGCTGGCCGGGTTCATCCCCCGCCAGCTGTGGACCCCGGAAAACACCCCCATGGCTGCCGTGATCGGCGACCCGGATTCGGCGATGGATGCGTTCATGGTCGCTCCATACGTGCACGCCGCGGCGCCGAAGCTGAACCTTCACCTGACCACCGACAGTGTGCGCCATGGGCCGGCCGAGCTGATCCAGTCCATGCTGACGCTGGCTCATCTCACCGGCGGCCGAGCCAACTTCCAGATCGGCGGCGGCGAGGCCAAACAGTTAGCGCCCTTCGGGCACCCGACCAACCAGGGCATGTCCCGGCTGCGCGACCTGCTCCGGATCTACCGCGCCATGCTGGAGCACGATGGCCCCTTCGACTACGAGGGCAAGCGCTGGACGTTCAACAGGGCGTTCCTGGGCGGGGCGCGGCAACACCTGCCGACTGTGTGGGGTCTCGGCGGCGGCCCCCAGCTGACCGATTACGTCACCTCCTGGGCCGACGGCCTGGCGGTCGCCATCCCCAACGCCTTGACCACTCCGGAGGCCGTGCACGAGGCGGTAACCGGTATCCGGCGCCAGGTGGATGCGAAGGGCCGCGACCCCGCGAGCTTCCGCATCGGGCTGTGGGCGACTGTGCTGATGCACTCCGACCCTGCCGCCATCGAGCGGGCCTGCCACAACCCGGTGATGAAATTCGTCAGCGCCGCCACCGGCCGCGTCGAGTCTCGACAGTGGGAAGAGGAAGGGCTCGGGCTGCCGTTCCCGCCCGGCTGGACGTACTTCAAGGACCTGCTGCCCTACGCCACGCCGGATGAGCTGGTTAACGCCATCGTGGCGGCGACCACCGAGAAGCACGTCCGGAAGGCCTGGATCACTGGTACGCCAGGCGAAGTCGCCGAGCAGATCGTTCCGTACCTGGAGGCCGGGATCGACTGGGTGATGCCCATCGACTACCTGCCGATCGTTGGGGATCCGGCCGACGCACCCTCCTCGGTGAGCTGGATGGTCGAGCTGTGCAGTGCGCTCAAGAAATCGGCGGGCGCGTAAGTGTCCGCACGCCAGCCGGGGCGGCTGCCGGATCGTAGCTCGGGAACGATCGCGAGGAAGACGAATGCTACCGACACACACGGGGGTCCTCACCGCCGATGACGGTACACCGTTGGCTTGGCAGGTCTGGGACTCCGATAACCCCCCGCGGGCAAGCATCGTTTTCCTGCACGGTGGCGCTGAGTACGGCAGGCGCTATCCGCGGTTGATCACCGCGTTGGTGTCGTGCGGGTGGGCGGTCGTGGCTCCCGATCTACGTGGGCATGGTCGTTCAGGTGGGCGCCGGGGAGGCTTGAAGCGATTCAGCGACTATCTAGACGACCTCGCCCTCATCCTGGACCTGGCCCGCAGGCGGGGCGGCGGGGTACCCCTGTTTCTCGTCGGCTACAGCCTGGGCGGACTGATTAGTGCGTCGTATTCTCTGACGCGCGTTGCCGACGGTGAACTTGCCGGCCTCGTGCTGATCGCGCCTGCCCTTGGGCCCGGCGACAAAGCGCCGTCTGCAGTGTTCGGTGCTGCGCGCGTTATGTCGTTGATCGCGCCCTGGTTGCCGGTTTTCAGGATGCCCGTTGATTCGATGATGTCCGACCCGGCGGTCCTGGCGGCTTACAAGGCCGACCCGCTGGTGCACCATGGATTCTTCACCGCCCGGCTGATCGGTGAGTTCACTGCTGTCATGCGCGCCGTGCCCAACGAGATCCCTAAGCTCGGCACGCCGCTACTGGTGGTTCACGGAGATGCGGACGTGACTGCCCATCCACAGCGCAGCCGCGACTTGGTCGGCGCCGCAACCGTTATTGACAAGACCTTGCTGACCTACCCGGGGATGCGACACGACGTGTGCAATGAGCCCGGAGGCGAGCAGGTGATCATCGACATCACGCGGTGGGTGGCCGCTCGGGTCTGCTATAAGCCAGAGCCACCCGCAGGGATGGTATGAGCGGACAACGCCGGCATGGCTGATCCGGCAGAGATACCGGCCTCGAACTCCTCGGCGCTGCGTCGGGTGTTGCGCCGCGCCCGCGACGGTGTGGTGCTCAATGTCGACGAGGCCGCCCTGGCGATGACCGCCCGCGGCGACGACCTGGCCGACCTGTGTGCCAGCGCGGCCCGGGTGCGCGACGCCGGGCTGCAATCGGCCGGCCGGCGGGGGCCCGGCGGCCGGTTGCCGGTCAGCTACTCGCGCAAGGTGTTCATCCCGGTCACCCACCTATGCCGGGACACCTGCCACTACTGCACGTTCGTCACCGTGCCCGGCAAGCTGCGCGCCGCCGGGGCGGGCATGTATCTGGAACCCGATGAGATCCTCGACATCGCCCGCCGCGGTGGCGAGCTGGGCTGCAAGGAGGCGTTGTTCACCCTCGGGGACCGGCCCGAAGACCGCTGGCCGGAGGCGCGGCAGTGGCTCGATGAGCGCGGGTATGACTCCACGCTGTCCTATGTGCGGGCGATGGCCATTCGGGTGCTCGAGGAGACCGGCCTGTTGCCGCACCTGAATCCGGGGGTGATGAGCTGGTCGGAGCTGTCCCGGCTCAAGCCGGTGGCGCCGTCGATGGGCATGATGCTGGAGACCACGTCGCGGCGGTTGTTCGAGACCAAGGGGCTGGCCCACTACGGTAGCCCGGACAAGGACCCGGCGGTGCGGTTGCGCACCCTGACCGACGCCGGCCGGCTGTCCATCCCGTTCACCACCGGTCTGCTGGTCGGCATCGGCGAGACCCTGGCCGAACGCGCCGACACCCTGCACGCGATCCGCAAGGTGCACAAGGAGTTCGGGCACATTCAGGAAGTGATCGTGCAGAACTTCCGCGCCAAAGAACACACCGCGATGGCCGCGACGCCCGACGCCGACTTCGATGACTTTTTGGCCACCGTGGCGGTGGCTCGGCTGGTGCTGGGCCCGAAGATGCGGGTGCAGGCCCCGCCCAACCTGGTGTCGCGCGCGCAGTGCCTGGCCCTGATCGGTGCCGGCGTGGACGACTGGGGCGGGGTGTCGCCGCTGACCCCCGACCACGTCAACCCGGAGCGCCCGTGGCCGGCCCTCGATGAGCTGGCCGACGCCACCGCCGAAGCCGGCTACGACCTGGTGCAGCGGCTGACCGCCCAGCCCGCCTACGTGCAGGCCGGGGCCGGGTGGATCGACCCGCGGGTGGCCGGCCACGTCGCCGCGCTGGCCGACCCCGCCACCGGTTGGGCCCGCGACGTCAACCCGGTCGGGTTGGTGTGGCAGGAGCCCGACGAGGCGGCCTCCGCCGGCCGGGTGGACCTGCACGCGGCGATCGACACCGACGGGCGGGCCACCGAGACCCGCAGCGATCTGGACTCCGCGTTCGGGGACTGGGAGTCGATCCGCGACAAGGTGCACGAACTGGCCGCGCGCGCACCCGAACGCGTCGACACCGACGTGCTGGCCGCGCTGCGTTCGGCCGAACGCGATCCGGCTGGCTGCAGTGACGCCGAATACCTGGCGCTGGCCACCGCCGACGGACCGGCCTTGGATGCGGTTGCCGCACTGGCTGATTCGCTGCGCCGCGACACGGTCGGCGACGACGTCACGTTCGTGATCAACCGCAACATCAACTTCACCAACGTCTGCTACGTCGGCTGCCGGTTCTGTGCGTTCGCCCAACGCAAAGGGGATGCCGACGCCTATTCGCTGTCGGCCGCGGAGGTCGGCGACCGGGCCTGGGAGGCCCACGTCGCTGGTGCCACCGAGGTGTGCATGCAGGGTGGCATCGACCCGGAGCTGCCGATCAGCGGCTACGCCGATCTGGTGCGGGCCGTGAAGGCCCGGGTGCCCTCGATGCACGTGCACGCGTTTAGCCCGATGGAGATCACCAACGGGGCCACCAAGAGCGGGTTATCCATCCGGGAGTGGCTGACCGGGCTGCGCGAGGCCGGGCTGGACACCATCCCCGGCACCGCCGCGGAGATCCTCGACGATGAGGTGCGTTGGGTGCTGACCAAGGGCAAACTGCCCACCTCGCTGTGGATCGAGGTCGTCACCACCGCGCACGAGGTGGGGCTGCGTTCCAGTTCGACGATGATGTACGGCCACGTCGATTCGCCGCGGCACTGGGTCGGGCACCTCAACGTGCTGCGCGGCATCCAGGACCGCACCGGCGGGTTCACCGAATTCGTGCCGCTGCCGTTCGTGCACCAGAGTTCGCCGCTGTATCTGGCCGGCGGCGCCCGGCCGGGGCCCAGCCACCGCGACAACCGGGCCGTGCACGCGCTGGCTCGGATCATGTTGCACGGCCGCATCCCCCAGATCCAGACCAGCTGGGTCAAACTCGGGGTGGCCCACACCCAGGTGATGCTCAACGGCGGCGCCAACGATCTGGGCGGCACCCTGATGGAGGAGACCATCTCGCGGATGGCCGGCTCCGAATACGGGTCGGCGAAAACGGTCGCCGAACTGGTGGCGATCGCCGACGGCATCGGCCGCCCGGCCCGTCAACGCACCACCGACTACCGGCGGCTGCTGGCCTAACCCCGCGGCCACGCAGCCCGCGATCACCACACCGACAACCCCCTTGACACAATAAGACCGTACGACATACGGTCTTTCTATGACTGCGGAACTGCAACCTGTAGCCGAAGATATGAGCGCGTTCATCATTGCGGGACAGGTCAGTTCGGAGGCCGACCGCTACGAGCGCGAAACCGAGGGGCGTACCCCGGCGCAGGGTGTCCAAGACGGAGTGGATGCCGAACAGCTCGGATTTCGTCGAGTCTGGCTGTCCGAACGCTGGGATATCAAGCAGGCCGATGTCATTCTCAGTGCCGTCGGAGCGAAGACGACTCGCTTAGAAATCGGGACCGGAATCGTCGTGCCCTCCACCCGGCACGCCTGGTCGGCGGCATCGTTGGGCGCTACCTTCCACGCAGTGCACGGTGAGCGGTTCATCCTGGGTCTCGGACGCGGTGAGAAAGATGCCTTCAAAGGTATGGGGATCAAGGTCACCACCTTTGAGGCGATGGCTGACTATGTCGACATTTACCGGCGGCTGTGGGCCGGTGAGGCGGTCAACTACGACGGGCCCGCCGGCAAGTTCAGCCATCTCGCCTTCGCTGACACCTATGTCGGGAAGCAGCCGGAGATCTGGCTGGCCGGATACGCCCATGCGATGGGCGCGGAATGTCTCGTCAAGGCCGGGTTCAACGGTATTATCCTGCCCCCGGTCGTCACCCCCGTGATGGTGGCTGCTGCCAAAGAACGAATCCGGGTGGCCTGTGACCGCTTCGACCGCGACCCCGGCGAAATCCGTGTGGTGGTCCCCGTCGTCACCGCACCCAACATGGACGAGGTGGAGGCGATGTCGATCAGTGCCGGTCGACTGGTGACCTACCTGCAGTATCCGTACTACGGCGATGCGCTGGCCACTGCCAACGGCTGGGATTTGGGACCGGTGAACGAGATGCGCAACCACGAGCAATTCAAGGGACTGGTCCGCGCCGCCGATCTGACGTTTCACCGCCACGAGATGTTGGGCCCGGCCTCAGTGTTGCCGCGGGAATGGATCCACGACAGCTGCGCGATCGGTACCGTCGATGAATGCGTCAAGAACCTGCAACGTTTCATCGACGCCGGCGCCGATGAGATCGCCACCTACGGCAGTACGCCGCGGCAGAACGCGGAACTGGTGGCGGCATGGCGAGACCGCAAGAAGCGCTGACCTGGCCCAGCTGTGCCGTCCGGGGGTCGCTGACAGGGATGCGGAGCTAAAGTACCGATGGGACAACGCGGATATCCCGCCCGCTACGCGCGGGACGAAGTTCTGGCGGCCGCGGTGGAGCTTCTCGATCAGGAACCAGAGGTCCCACTGACGATGAAGCGGTTGGCGGCGCGGCTCGGCATCGCACCGATGACGCTCTACGGCTACGTGGCGAACAAGGAGGCGCTGCTCGAAGGGGTGGCAGCCGTGCTGTTCGAAGGTATCTTGGCCGATATCTCCGTCGATCTGCCGTGGGACGAGCAACTGCGGCGCCAGAGCTTGACCATCCACACAGTGGTGGTCCGCCACCCTGGGGCAGCCAATGCGCTACGGGCACAGCGGTCGCCGAATCCAAGCCTGTTCCGAGTCCGGGAGAGTATGCTCGCGACGCTCGAACGTGCCGGGTTCGCACCGCGCTCAGCGCTTGAGGCGATGGGTATCCTCACCGCCTATGCGCAGGGCTTCGCGGGAGTCCGGGTCGCCGCGACCGTCGATGACGACCTCGCCCGCCGGGTGCGAACATTGCCGAGCAGCGAGTTCCCGCTGCTGCACCGCAGTGCCGACGACTATGGGATCCACGTCTCCGACAGCTCCTTTGAGCGAGGACTGGATTTCTTGCTGGCTGGACTACGTGACGACCTTTCCAAGCAGGTGCTGTCTGCCACCGACGACCATCAACCCGGATCCTCGGGTTGACCCGAAGGCTTTATCTGGGAGGCACCAGAACCACCCTGTTCTTGCTGATCTCACGTAGACGGTGATGCGGGTACCGGCTCGGTCTTGTCGGCCAGCGGTTCGGGTCGCCCCGCGTTGTCGGTACCGCGAACGGGGGGCAGATGCGGCCACCAGAACCAGCGGCCCAAAAGCACCGCGATCGACGGCATGAACAACGCGCGCACGATCAAGGTGTCAAGGAGGAGGCCAAGGGCGATGGCGGCGCCCATCTGGCCGACGATCACGTCATCGCTGCCCAGCATGGCGGCCATGGTGACGGCGAATACCAGGCCGGCAGCGGTCACCACCGTACCGGTGCCGGCCATCGACCTGATTGTTCCGGTCTTGATCCCGGCGTGGATCTCGTGCCTGATGCGATGGACGAGGAGCAGGTTGTAGTCGGATCCGACAGCCAACAAAATGATGACCGCGAAAAGTATGACAGCCCAATGCAGTCTGATACCGAAGATGTCCTGCCAGATGAGCACGGACAGTCCGAGGGCCGCGGCAATCGAACTGGATGCGCTGCCGACGATCACCAACGCGGCCACCAGGCTGCGGGTCAACACCAGCATGATGATGAAGATCAGGGTTAGCGAGGCCATCGCGGTGATCATGATGTCGTAGGTGTTGCCGTCGTGCATGTCCTTATAGGTGGCGGCCGCGCCCCCCAGATACACCTTGGCGTCGGCCAGCGAGGACTGCTTTAGGGCCAGCTGTGCTGCTTTTCGCTCGGACGGGACCCGTGCGATTCCCTCCGGGGTTGCCGGGTCGCCCTCGTGGGTGATGAAGAAGCGGGCTGATTTGCCATCCGGCGACAAGAACTGTTTAAGCCCGACCTGAAAGTCGGCGTTGTCGAATGCCTCTGGCGGCAAGTAGAAAAAGTCGTCATTTCGCGATTTGTCAAAACTTTGTCCCATGGCGATGGCAGTGTCGCTCATATTCTCAAGCTGATCGATCATCGCCTGGAACGTGCTGTGTAGTGTCAGCGTCAGTGCTTGAGTGGCTTTCAGTGAGGCTATTTGCGGCGGCAGTAATTCGGTCAACTGCGGAAACAGTGCATCAACATCATCGAAGTCGTTGGCGAGTTGATGGAATTTCTCGTCGAGTTGGTCGATGCCGTCCAACGAGTCCCAAATGGACCGAATCGACCAGCACATCGGAATATCGAAGCAATGTGGTTCCCAATAAAAATAGTTGCGGATCGGCCTCCAGAAGTCGACAAAGTCGGCGATGTGGTCGCGCAATTCATCGGTGATCTCAGTCAGTTCATGGGTATCGAGGACGGTGCGGTGCGTTGCCGCACTGAGCTGCTTCTGAACTTCATACGTACGCTCTAATGTGTCGATTGTGATTCCGAGTTCATGAGAAATTTTAATGATGTCGGCCAGGCGTTGTTTGACAAAGCTCAGGTTCTGCATGAACGTCTGGCTTTGCATACTCTGTTGGAAGGGTATCGAACTATGCTCAATCGGGACCCCTAAGGGTCGGGTAATGCCTTGGACCATTGCGATGCCGTCGACGCGGATGATGTATTTTGCGACTCGGTCGAGAACCAGCATATCGGCGGGGTTGCGCATGTCATGGTTGGCCTCGACCATCAGTATGTCGGGGTCCATTCGGCCTTGACTAAAGTGGCGCTCGGCGGCCGCATACCCGACATTGCCGGGCGCGCTGTCCGGCAAGTAGTGACGCTCGCTGTACAGCGGTGAGTAGCCGGGCAACGCCACCATGCCGATCAGAACAGCCACTGTGCTTGCGGCCAAGATCGGCGCCGGCCAGCGGACGATGGCGGTGCCGACACGGCGCCACAGCCGGCCCTGATGCGTTCGCTTGGCGTCCAACAGTCCGAATCGGCTGCTCACAGTGAGAACGGCCGGGCCCAGCGTGAGCGCGGCGGCGACGACGACGAGCGTGCCGATTGCGACCGGAATTCCCATGGTGGTGAACCACGGCAGCCGAGTGAAGCTCAGGCAAAACGTCGCTCCGGCGATGGTCAGACCCGACGCCAAGACTACCGGCGTGACACCGTGAAAGGTGGTGTAGTAGGCGGTTTCGCGGTCCTCGCCGGCCCGGCGTGCCTCTTGGTAGCGTCCTATCAGAAATATTCCGTAATCGGTTCCGGCCGCGATGGCCAACATCGTCAGGATGCTGGTGGCGAATACCGCGAGCTCCATGAACCCGTAGTTCCCGAGCACCGCGACAACCCCCCGGGACACCGATAATTCGATGCCGGTCATGAAAAGCTGAATCAGCATCGTCGCGACAGAGCGGTAGACGAGAAAGAGCATGAGCGCGATCGCGGCGAGGGAGAACACCGTGATCCTGTCCATGCTGGCGTTCCCGATCGTGAACTCGTCATAACTGTGTGCCGCTGAACCGGTGACGTAGGCCTTTACCCCCACCGGCGGCGGCGTCTCAACTACGACTTTGCGAATAGCTTCGACGGATTCCATTGCTAACGTCGTGCCCTGCTGACCGGCGATGTTCAACATTGCATAGGCGGCCTTGCCATCGGCGCTTTGGACCCCTGCCGCGGTTAACCGATTGCTCCAGAAATCCTGAATGTGCTGCACATGATCGGCGTCTTGCTCCAGCTGTTGGACGATGCGGTCGTAGTAGCGGTGTGCAGCCTCGCCCAGCTCCTGCTGACCTTCTACGACAACCGTGACCGTACTGTTGGAGTCGAATTCGTTGAAGTTGTGACCCAGACGCATCATCGCTTGCATTGACGGCGCGTCCATCGGGGCCATCGGCGCCGCATTCTGCTCGCCAACCACTTCCAGCTGGGGAACGGTGACGTTGACAATGACCGTTAGCACAACCCAGAACAAAATGATTGGCACCGCCAACCAGCGGATCAGGTGGGGGGCGATAGGACGCTTGGCGTGCATGGTGCCCGTGTCGTTCGTGTTCCCCATGGTTCCCACGTTGGTCATGCCGATTTCACCAGGCAAAAGGTCTGAGCGTTGATCCCATTGACTTTTTTCTCATCGCGGATCACGCCATTCACGGTGATACGACAACCGATATAGTCGGCGTTAACCTGTGCCATGATGTTGGCGCTGACCGCGGGCAGCGTCGTTGATATTGTGTAGGACCACGGCAAGACGGCTGCATCAATTTGATGTGTGTTCGCGTCGGCATCCCAATAATTGATGCTTGCAGTGGCTTGGGGCGGCCCCAGAACCTCATAGGTCACTATCTTGGGGTTGAACTGCACGATCTCGATTCCGGCGCCGGCGTGCGCGTTCAAATCCTCCGAGCCGAAGACCTTGTGCAACCGGCCGACGACCAAGGTCGCGATGGCCGATACGACCACGATGACCAATGGTATCCACGTCCGTTTCACCGCCTTGGTAACCGCCGTCCGCATCGGTTGGCCGTTTCTGCCACTCGGGATCTGCCGCGTCATTCACCTAGGTACCTTCACGTCACTCGCCGCAGCGGATGGTTGCCTCGGTGCCACAGCGGAGTCCATGGCGTCCAACGTGCCTTTCTGATCAGCAGTAACAGGACTTTGGTTGTTGCGTCGGTCGTCACGGCCACTGCCGGGCACTGGTCCCGCAGTTGGTTAGTAACGTGTTACCAACAACGGTGTTAGGTTACTAGGGGTGTCAAGCTTCGATGCACTCCTGTCCATGAAAGTGCACGGATATCCATGGTCGGCAATGCAGCCAGATTTTGGCCGTGGAGCACGTAGGGCTCCGCGCCCGGCCGCTACCTCCTGGGGTCGAGTCCGTTGAGGAGCTGGTGGAGGCCTTCGCGGAATTGCTCGCGGCGGGCTCCCTCGGGAAACTCCTGGCCCGCTCGGGTGATGGCCGGATAGGACTCGGCCTCGACCGCCGCGATTGCGGGGGGCAGCTCGTCTTTGGATCGGCCCCGGCGTGCGGCGCCATGCAGCGCGGCGCCCAGCGTCGACCACTGCAGCATCGCCAAGGTCGTGACTGCCTGGTGATCGCTGAAACCGTCAGCCTCCATGGCTTTCAGTACGCTCTCGGCGGCGGTCAGCATGGTCGGCGTGCCGCTGGTCCGCAACAGCATGAGTTCTGCCAGGCCGTGGTGTTCGATCATGAGGTCGCGCAGCGCGACAAATAGATCGACGACCGCGGTCTGCAGATCGACATCGTCGCGCATCGGCGGCAACGTCGCGAGTACGGAGTCGGCCATCCGAGCGAGCAATTCATCCTTACTCGCGACGTGGCGGTAGAGCGCGGTCGGGACGACCCCGAGACGGTCACTGACGCTGCGCATGCTCACGGCCGTCAGGCCGCGCTCGTCGGCGATCGCGAGCGCGGCGGCGACGATCTTGTCCGTATGCACGATCCGGGCGCGCGCCATGTCAGGTCAGGTTACGGGAGCCGCGGGACGGCCTTCTTGTCATCCACACGACCCAAAGTGTACGGTGTTCACAATGAACTGGCTTGGAGCTAAGAATGGTTTGCAACTCGCCGGATCCCACGTGCTCGTCACCGGTGCAAGTCGTGGCATCGGTGAGGCAGTCGCGCGTGAGGCCACACGTCGGGGTGCGCGGCTGAGTTTGCTGGCCCGCGTGTCGGAGCAGCTGACGGCGGTGGCCGAGCAGCTCGACGCCCATCAGATTCCGACCGACCTACGTGACCTGGACGCGGTCGCGCGGGTCATCTCGGCGGCTGAGGCCGAGCAGGGGCCCATCGATGTCCTGGTCAACAATGCGGCGATGATGGGCACTGGTCCGCTGGCGTATCTTTCTGCGCGGACCCTTCGCGATACCCTCACGGCGAACCTTCTTGCGCCGGCCGAGCTGGCACGCGCGGTAGCCGGCTCGATGATCGCGCGCCGACGCGGGGTCATCGTGACCGTGTCGTCATTCGCCGGCGAGATGGCGCTCAGGAACATCGGCGCCTACTCGACGAGCAAGGGTGCGATCACCCATTTGACGCGGATCCTGCAGCGCGAACTGCGGGGAACGGGTGTGCGTGCCCTTCCGGTGTTGCTTGGTGGCGTCGACACCGAGCTCATTCGTGAGAACGACGTTGACCCGGTGGCCGGTCCCGCGGCCAAACGATTGTCGGCGATCCCCGCCGATGATCCCGTGGTCGTCGCGCACAAGATCCTCGACGCGGTGGAGTCGGGGCAGCGAACGCTGGCGATCCCGGCCGCCGGCGCACCGCTCATGCTGCTGCGGAACCTACCGTCCACCCTGGCGGACCTCGTGCTCGCCGGCCTTCCAAGGAGCTACTCATGACCCGATCCGCTATCCCGCGGCTGCAACACCCCGTCCACCGAGTGCCCGCCGACGAGGGTTTGCACGCGCCGCCGGCCGAGGCCGCCGGGCGGCTGTTCGGCGACACCGTTTGGCTGAGTCTGATCGACCCCCACGCAGGGGTATGGGGCATGATCCATAACCACATCTGCCCCAACCGCCGGTACGGGCGGTTCGCTGCGTATGTCTTGATCGATGGAGTTGAACATGTCTACGCCGGCAAGACCACCGGCGGACTGTCCGTAGGGGACATGCGCTGGTCGGACGGACGAATGACCTACCAAGTGCTTGAGCCCTACCAGCGTATCGGCGTCCAGCTTGACTGCCCGCGCTTCGGGTTTGACCTGACCTACACCGCCCGCCACGTCGTCTTCGACTACGACGACTGCGTGGGCGGCAGCCCGCTGGACGGGCTCAAGCCGGCAGCCGGCGTCCACGGCGGCCACTACGAACAGGCGATGGACGTGCGTGGGACGTTCGACATCCGCGGCGGCCCCGACGCGGGCCAGCCACGGGCGATCGAGGCGATCGCCCATCGCGACCACACCTGGTCGGATCGATTTGCCGGGTCCGCGCCGTGGGCCTACCCCGAGGGCGTGGAGGCCGCGCTGCACTTTTGGCACGTGTTGCAGTTCCCCGAGCGCAATTTGAACGTCACGGGGTTCTTCGACCTGTCCCCGCTGGGCATCGAGCGGCCGATCGACAGGGTCGGCGGGTTCGAGTCGACAACCGAGGGTGCGCGGCGGATCGTCGCCTGTTCGGCAGTGCCCGAAGCGGGGGGTCTCGTCGAGCCGCGTGGACGGGAGATACCGCTGCGCTGGCGCATCGAGTTCGAGGACGGCGAGGCGATCCACGTGGTCATGCGCGAGCCCAAGTGGGTCGCGAAGCTGCGGATGCTCGGCGAGGACGATGTCGAGAGTCGGCTCAACGACTACGAGACGTTCGGGGAGCTTCTCATCGAGGAGACCGGTGAACGCGGCGTCGGACAGTTTGAGCACAGCACACTTCCACCGAATCCGAGGTGGCTGGTATGAAGCACTACAAAGGCATGTGGGGCTGGATCACCGCGACTGTCCCGCCGGCGAAGCCCGGCGGGTGGGCCTGGCGGCTTGAGCAGGCCGTGACCCGCACTCACGTGCGCGTCTTCCAGCGCACACGCGGGCGGCTGCTCGGATCTTTCGATGGCGCACCGCTTTTGATCCTCAATCACACCGGAGCGAAGACCGGCCAGCGGCGCCAATCACCGATGATCTACTTGCCTAACGGCGAGGATCTCGTGGTCGTCGCCTCGATCGGCGGCAACCCCCAAAACCCCGCCTGGTATCACAACCTCCGCGCCCACCCGGACGATGTCGAGGTCGACGTTCGTGGAGGCCGCCGTCGCGTCCACGCGCGGCAGGCTACCGATAAGGAGTCCGAGCAGCTCTGGCCTCGCTTGATCGAGATGTGGCCCGCCTGGCAGACCTACATGACCCGCACCGACCGGAAGTTTCCGGTCATGATTCTGGAGCCCCGCTGAGCCGATGACCACAGCCACACCACCCGTCGCCCGCACGGTCAGCGACTTCACGCCAGATTGGCTGACCGCAGCGCTTCGCGACGCCGGCCGCCTCGGCCGGGCGCGCGTCGTGGTCATTGATGCGCAGCCCATCGGTACCGGCCAAATGAGCGGTGTCCTGCGGCTCACGCCGACCTACGACACCCGGGAGCCCAGTGCACCTACCTCGCTCATCGCAAAGCTCGCGTCCGAAGATGCGAGCGCACGCGCAGCGGGAAACGCAATGGGCTTCTATGAAGCCGAGGTCCGTTTCTACCGTGAAATCGCCCCCCGCGTCGACGCCGCGACCCCCGGCTGCATCGCTGCGTCGATCGACCGCGTCGATGGGGCTTTCACCCTGCTGCTCGAGGATCGCCCGCACCTTCGCGTGGGGGACATGATCGCCGGCGGGACAGTGGATGAAGCCACCGCCGCTCTTGCAGAACTCGCCAAACTCCAGGCGCCGATCTGGAACGACCCCCAGCTCGCCGGCGCAGCCTGGCTCTCGCCGGTGCGGTGGCGTGCGTTCTCAGAAACGTTCCCCACCGCCCTAGGGCCCTTCTTGACGCGTTTCGGAGATGCGTTGACCGCCGAGGAGGTCACCGTCTGCGAGCGCATCCTGCCGCGCGCCGTGACGTGGCTTGACGAGTGGTCGGGCCCTAACGTTGTCCAACATGGCGACTACCGCCTCGACAACATGCTCTTCGACGACGGTCCCCCGACGAAGGTCATCGTGTTCGACTGGCAGACCGCCCGTCTCGGCCCTCCGCTCGTCGACGCGGGTTTCTACCTCGGTGGCTGCCTGTCGATCGATGACCGCCGTGAACACGAAATAGCACTGCTGCGCGACTACCATGACCGGCTAGTTGCCGCGGGCGTATCCACGTACTCATGGGACGAGTGCCGTCGCGACTACGCCCGTTACGCGACGTACGGGATGCTTGGATTCGTCGGATCTTTCATCCACGTCGAAGTCACCCCCCGTGGCGAGGACTTGTACCTGGCTGCCTTCCGGCGGTACGCCCAGCAAGTTCTCGACCTGGAAGGCAGCGCCTGAAAACTATGCAGAGATCGAGCCGGAGTGGCGCGCTTGCTTGCCAAACCAAATGTCGTTAGATACGGTTTCAGGCCGGTGTCGCCGAAGCGCCTCCACCTCCAGTCGCTCGAACGCAGGAGTTGCCGTGGAACAGTTCGATCACTGGCGCAACTGCGCCTACCGCGCGGAGCCGGCCGCCGCACTCAGTTGCAGGGCGCGCTAAGGGGTGCCGGGCGCACTGCACGGACTCAGGGTGCTGGAGGTCGGTCATATCATCGGCGGCCCGTTCTGCGGCCACCTGTTCGCTGACCACGGGGCCGATGTCATCAAGGTCGAGCCCCCGGGTTGCGGAGACCCGATGCGCACCTGGGGGGGACTGTACAAGGGCGTTGGGCTTTACTGGTCGATCATCGGCCGCGGCAAGAAGTCGGTCACCGTCGACTTGCGTCGGCAACGGGGTCAGCGCGCGTTCCGCGAACTCGCGGCCACCGCGGACGTAGTGGTCGAAAACTTCCGGCCCGGCACGATGGAGCGCTGGAACCTCGGCCCTGACGACCTGTCCAAGGTCAATCCGCGCCTGATCATGGTGCGTATCACGGGGTTCGGGCAGAGCGGACCATACCGTGACCGTGCGGGTTTCGGCTCGGTCGCGGAAGCCATGAGCGGCTTCCGATACCTCTCGGGCGAGCCCGGCAGGCCCCCGGTGCGGGTAGGAATCTCGATCGGCGATGCGCTGGCCGGTACCCAGGGCCTGGTCGGCGCGCTGATGGCGCTCTGGTCGCGAGACCGCCCCGGAGGCACCGAGCGCGGCCAAGTCGTCGACGTAGCGCTGTACGAGGCCATGTGGATGTACATGGAGTCCCTGGCGGCGGAGTTCACCAAGCTGGAGCGTACCCGCGAGCCGACCGGTGCACTCCTTCCTGGAGTAGCACCGTCGAGCGTCTACCCGACCCGCGACGGCGAGTGGCTGATCATCGGAGCCAACCAGGATTCTGTCTTCCGCAGGCTGGCTGCGGTGATGGGCCGTGACGCCTGGCTGGCCGATGACTCGCCCTACCGCAACCACGAGCTGCGGGGAGCAGCGCAGATGGAGCTGGACGAGGCGGTCGGCGCCTGGACAATCGGATTCGGGGCCGACGAGTTGTTGGCCCTGCTGGCTGAAGCGGGGGTGCCTTCGGGCCGGATCTACACCGCTCGTGACATTGTCGGCGACCCCCACTACGCCGCCCGCGAGATGATCGTCGATGTCCCCGATCCCGGCCTCGGTGGCGAGACGGTGCCGATGCCCGGTGTCGTGCCGAAGCTGTCGGCCACTCCGGGTGCGCTCACCCGCGGCGCTCCCTTGCTCGGCGAGCACAACCACGAAGTGCTTGGTGCGCTGCTTGGAGCATCCCAGATCGAGGAGCTGCAGCTCGCCGGGATCATCTGACGTTTCCGCGCGGCCAGTGGGCGTATTTATTGACCAGTGATTCAAACATCGTTAGATTGTGGACGGCGTATAACTCTCGGAAGGGCGGCATGGCCGAACGGTTGGACGGACGGGTGGCCGTCGTGACGGGCGCGGGGTCCGGAATCGGTGCCGCCAGTGCTGCCAAGTTGGCCGAGGCCGGTGCGGCCGTCGCCGTCACCGATGTCGACCTGAAGTCCGCGCAGGCCGTCGCGGCCAGCATCGCGGAAAACGGGTATCGGGCCATCGCCGTTCGCCTCGACGTTGCAGACGAAACGGCCTGGATTACCGCGATCAATCACATCCATCGCGACCTCGGTCCGGTCACTGTCCTGCACAGCAATGCGGCGCTGACCTCGCCCGCGGCGTACGCCGCCGATCTCGGCGTCGTGGATCTTGACATCGGGGTGTTCGACCGCGTGCTCGCGGTCAACTTGCGGGGTGGGGTGCTGGGCTGCAAACACGTCATACCGGACATGGTCGCCTCCGGCGGCGGCTCGATTGTGCTGACGTCCTCGGTCAAAGGGTTAACCGGCAGTGCTCACCGCACTGCCTATTCGGTCTCCAAGGGCGGTCTCGACGCGCTGACGCGCATGGTCGCCACCGGCTATGGCAAGGCCGGTGTGCGCTGCAACGCCGTCGCGCCCGGCATTGTCATGACCGACGCTATCGCGGGCATTCCGGCCGCCCACCGCGCCGTGCTCGAGGACGCCCACCTGACTCCATCGCTAGGTCGGCCGCAGGACATCGCCGAGGCTGTCGTATTCCTCGCATCGGAGGCCGCCGCGTTCATCACAGGACAGGTGATCTGTGTAGACGGCGGCCTTATCGCGCATACCGCTGCACTGTCCCCGGCGGGTAGCCGGGGACAGTGCTGAATAGAAAAGAGGATTCATGCGTGTACTGTTGCTGGGCGCGACCGGGAAGGTGGGCGCCCCCATCCTTCACGAGTTGCTCGACCGGGGGCACCAGGTGACGGCGGTCGTCCGGGATCCGACTCGCCTCCCCGCGGCGGGGGCGTCGTTGCATCATCGCGCCGGCGACGTATTCGACGCCGCTTTCCTCGCTGAATCGGCGCGCGGTGCCGAGGTTGTCGTGTGCGCGGTGGCGTTGCGGGACGCCGCGCAGCACGACCGGACGCCTGTCGCCTTGATGCGGGGTGTCGGGCAGGCCGCCCTGGCCGCTGGCGCGCGCCTGGTGGCAATGGGTGGGGCAGGAAGCCTGCGCACGTCCACCGGGGTGGACCTGGTCGACACTCCGGGATTCCCGGAGGTTGCCAAGCCCGAGTCGCTCGGCTTCCGAGCTGCGCTGCACGACCTTGCGGGCTCCGCGCCGGCGGACCTGGTGTGGACGGTCGTCTCGCCGCCCCCGGCGATTGAGGTCGACGGTCCCCGCACGGGTGCCTACCGCACTGCCGATGACGAACTGCTCATCGATGCCGCAGGTGTTTCGCGGATCTCGGCGGCCGACCTGGCAGTGGCTGTTGTCGACGAGGTCGAGAATCCGAAACACCCGCGACGGCGATTTGCGGTCGCTTACTAACCGACGAGCCTGGCGACCGCCACCGACCAGGAGTTCATCGCCGATCTGGCGAGGTGGCCTACGCAGCCGGCGGTCGTGTCGTGATGAAGGTTGATGCGGTAACGGAGGCGAGCGTACACGCCGTGGCAACTGCGCACGTCAGCCTCCAGGCGGGCGTTGCTCGGTGATGAGACCCCTAATGACGGCCCCGGCGATCTCTTTGGCTAAATCGTTGTCATCGAGCGGTTCGGCGCCGTCGGGCCGTGCCGCGAGAAACCAGTCCTCAAACAGCACCATGGCGGTGACCATCGCAATCGCGAGCCGAATTCGCAGCCAGAGCCGAGGAATCTGCCGGCCTCGGTCGGTTTCCCACGCAGCACCCACCGGAAGTGCCTCGTTCATGGATTGGCCGAACGCTTGCTGCGCCTGGGAAATCTCGGTCGGCTGACCATTCCCGGTTCCGGTAAGCAATAGCGACCGGAGCTCGTCCTTATGAACTCTCACGTGTTGGTGCAACTCGGTGATCAGCTGAAGCATAAACGCTTCATCGCCCGAACCGGCGTCGTCGACTTCGTCCCAGACGCTTTCCAGCTTCTGGACGAACTGACCGAACGGCTCCAACGCAGCCTGAGAGAACAGAGCTGCCTTATCGCCGAACTGCCGAAATATGACGGACTCGGCTACGCCGGCCCGCCTAGCAATCTCCAGCGTGCTGGTTGCGGCGTAACCCTTTTCGGCGAAGAGGTGGAGTGCGGCCTGCAAGATGAGCTTCCGCACCTCGGTCGAGCTACGTCGCTTTGCCGGCTTGTCCGCCGCCGGCGCCCCGCTGCTCACCGTTGGGTCGGGCGCACGAACCATGGGCACAGCCTACTGACCGAATGCATCAAGCGAGTGGACACCCGCTTGACCGGCCTGTGTGATCTGCAGTACAAAGTATCTAACGTCGATGGGTTATGGAATCTGTAAAGCCGAATCGCTTAGCTCGACGTTCCTGCCCGGTGGACCCGGTGAAACATGGGCTCACCACGGATGGAGTCGGAGAACATGGAAGACTTCTCGCGCCTGTTATCCCCGATCCGACTCGGTCGGGTCGAGGTTCGTAACCGGGTGGTTCTGACGTCTCACGGGGCCAGTGAGGCGTTCCGTAACCCGCTCGCGTCGCCCGACCCCTACATCGAATACTTACGGCGACGGGCCGCCGCTGGTGTCGGTCTGATCATCACCCAGCCCGTGCTTTCGGACCCCTCCGCGGGTATCCCAGAGGAGATCCTACGTCGGCATGCGGTGCTCGCCGACGCCGTGCGCGCAGAGGGCGCGGTGTTGTTGTTACAGGTCACACATCTTGGTGTGTATGCGCGCACGGACGCGGATTTACGTCGCGGGCCGTTGCCGGGCTTCCAGAACTCACAGTCGGCGATGGGTGAGACGGCACACGCCATGACCGATGGCGAGATCGAGGCGATGATCGAGGGTTACCGGCGCACCGCCGAGATGTCCGTCGCAGCGGGATTCGACGGTGTTGAGGTGCACGGCGCGCACGGCTATTTGGTGCAGCAGTCGTTGACACCGTCGTTCAACTCGCGTCAGGACAGGTGGGGTGCCGACCGCACGCTGTTCGTGCGCAGTGTGCTGGCGGTGGTCCGTGAGGCCATTGGGCCCGACAGGATCCTGGGCTACCGCACCCCAACCGACGACCTGCGCTCCGCCGAGGACGGCGGGTTGGGAGCGCCCGGGATTGTCGAAGTTGTGCGGGCACTGCTCAAGACCGGTCAGATCGACGTGCTAAACACCACGATCGGCGATGGCGGTCCTAGCTACGCACGGGCGATTCCCAGCTATCGCTATGACGAGGCGCCTAATATCCCGCCGCTGGTCAAAATGCGTGAGGCACTGGGGGTCACACCTCCGGTGATCGGTGTGGGTCGCATCCTCTCGGTTGGTTTGGCGGAGTCCCTGCTCGCTGCCGGTCGCTGCGACCTCGTCGCCATGACCCGTGCACACATCGCTGACCCTGCCCTCCTCGTCAAAGCCCGAGCGGGCCAGACCCATCGGATCCGGCCCTGTGTCGGTGCCAACGTATGTGTCAACCGCAAGCTGCAGGGCTTTTCCGAGATTAGTTGTTTCCACAATCCCGAGGTCCTCCGCGAGCGGTCGCTAGAGCTGCACCGAACCGACGTGCCGCGATGCGTGCTCGTTGTCGGGGCCGGTCCCGCGGGGCTCAAGGCAGCGGCGACAGCGGCGGGGCGCGGCCATGAGGTGACGGTCATCGAGGCAGCGGCCCGGCCCGGCGGGCTGCTGCGGTCCGCGGAGCGAACCGAGGCACTCGGGCTGGTCAGCTCCGTTGAACACCTTGTCAGCGAGCTCGGCGAACTCAGGGTCACGGTGCAGCTGGGGACGGCTGTGGATGCGGCGTTGCTGCGGACCGTGGCCCCTGACCACGTCGTGCTCGCCACGGGTGGCCGGTTCGTCGGTCGTCAGCTGTTCCGGGATGCGGCAGCCGGGCTGGTGCTGTCCAGTCATGAGGCGCTGGCTGGGGAGGTCGGGAACCGGGTATTGGTGTACGACACCGTCGGCGCCAATGAGGGGGCGCTCGTCGCCGAAGCACTCGCGAAGCGGGGCAAGAGGGTGACTTTCGTGACGAGCTGCGAGACGGTCATGCCCTGGGGCGGTGCGTTGCATCGGGCAGAGATGCTCCCGATCCTGCACAGGCGAACCGAGCAGATAATCACCAGCGGGACGGTGGGCGATATCGACGGCACTCACGTAATCGTCGTGCGTTCCGATGGCGACACTCTGGCCGAAGTGGACGTCGACACGGTTGTGGCCGTCTGTCCCCCCAGCCCGGTCACGGATTTGGTCCCCGCACTGGAGGATCTCGGCATTGTCTACCAGGTCGTCGGGGACGCCCTAGCACCGCGGGGAGCCACGCACGCGTTCAAGGAAGGCTACGAGGCCGCCCTCGCCATCTGACATGGCTCCGCCTTAACGGACCCCACCACCAATTCAGCGCGAGCAAGGAGACGGCGATGAGCAGCGACTCGCACCACGGCATCACCAGAACACCCGTGTCGGGCTTCGACCCGCACGACCCGTCGCTGGCGAATCGTCAGCACAAGATCCTCACCGACCTGTTGGAGCGATGCCCAGTCTCCTGGAGTGAGAAACATGGTGGCTTCTGGTCGTTAACCAAGTTCGATGACATCGTCGCCGCGGCCCGTGACTATGAGACGTACACGGTCGAGCAGGGGGTGATCGTCCCGTCGCTGGGTGCCTCCACGCCGATCCCACCCGCCCAGGTGGATCCGCCAGCTCACTCGAAGTACCGCAAGCTTCTGTTGCCCTTCTTCAACCCCAAAGCTGTGCTCGCTTATGAAGACACGGTCCGGATGATCGTGCGGGAGGCCATCGCCGAGTTCGCCGACCGTGGGGTGGCTGAGCTGTCCCGGGATCTCGCTCACCCGGTCCCGACCATGACCATCGCCGCGATCCTCGGATTGGACAAGACGCAATGGCGCGTCATCCGCGATCTGGTCGACGACTACCTGCTCGCGAACACGCAGGGCGCCGACGCGAAGAAACGGGCCGCGGGTGCGTTCGAGGAGTATTTACACGATCTGATCAAGGTACGTTGCGGTGTGCCGGTTACCGATGTGCTTGGCACCATCGTCAACAGTGAGATCGATGGTGAGCCGATCCCGATGCCGATGCTGCTCGGGATGGTTCATGTGCTGATCAGCGCCGGGCATGAGACGACCATCAATGGCATCGCCAACGTGATGTACCACCTGCTGACGATTCCGGGTCTCATCGATCGAGTGCGGACTAACCGCCGCCTCATCCCCGCCATGATCGCGGAGTCGCTGCGGCTCGAATCCCCGGTGATGTGTATGGCGCGCACTGTCGTCACCGACACCGAGATGCGGGGAGCGCAGCTCGCGGCGGACGACAAGGTGATCCTGGTGTTCGGTGCCGGAAACCTGGACCCCGAGCGGTTCGAGGAACCTACCGAATTCCGGATGGGCCGCGAGAATTCCCACGTCGCCTTCGGCAGCGGACCCCACCGATGTGTGGGTGAGCACCTCGCGAAAGTCGAGATGCGGGTCGCCGTCGAGGAGATGCTCGACACATTCCCCGACCTACACATCCCTGTGGACGACCCGCCGGTGTGGGGCTCAGGGGCCGTGCGTCGCGGAGTCCGCAAACTTCCCGTTCGATTCACTCCAATCATTCGCTAACACACATCACTCAGGAGGCCCGTCATGACATCAATTGCGGATTATGAGCAGTTACTGCCGCACTTCGACGTGTTCGAACCCTCGCATTCGCGGCAGAAGTGGGACTTACTGGCCTACGCCCGAGCCAAGTGTCCGGTCCCGCACACCGACGCCGACGGCGGGTATCACCTCGTCACCCGGTACGACGACGTCCGCCGGGTATTAGAGGACCCGGAGACCTTCTCCTCCTCGATCCCCTCGGTGAAGCCCTCACTCCTGGATCGATGACGGGCGATGCGAGTTCATCGACGGATTCGCGGTCCCTTACTCATCGGAGATCCTCGCACGCGTCGTGTTCGATGAAACCGACTCCGCCCAGATCGCCGAAGGCGTCTCGATCATCAACCGAATCGCCCACGACCAGTCCCCAGAGGCCATCTTCGACATGGCGATGCTCTGCGCCGGCTACCTCGAACGGCGCGGGAGCTCGGGGGAGAAGCGCGACGATCTGTTGGGCGCCCTTCTTACTGGCACGATCGACGGCCGCCTGCTAACCGACGAGGAGCGCCTCGGCGTCGTGATCGTATTGTTCTTCGGCGGCTTGGACACGACCCGCGCCGCCATCGGCAACATCATGGCCAACCTCGTGGCCGACCCGTCGCTGGAGGAACGGTTGCGCTCACCGAGCTGGGTCCGCCAGGACATGGACGAGTTCCTGCGTTTCGAGTCGCCGGTGACATTCATGGCTCGTGTCGTCACCAAAGACACCGTCCTCGGTGATGTGGCGCTGGCGGCGGGCGACAGGGTGTTGGTGCACTTCGCCTCCGCGAATCGTGACTCAGCGAAGTTCGAGGATCCCGATCACCTGCGCTTCGACCTCCAGCGTGGTGGAACTGCCGCCTTCGGTCTCGGGATTCATCGTTGTGTCGGCTCGAACCTAGCCCGCGTCCAAATCGAACTCGCCTGGGACGAGCTGCTGCAGCGTATGACGGCATTCCGGCTAGAGCCTGGCGCGCAGATCGAGTACGCCACGGGTCAGGTCCACGGACCCGAGCGGATGCCGATCAGGTTCGAACGGCTGGGATGAGAAACCCAGTCGGGGAATGTATCTCGTGACAGCAACCCTCCACCTCCGTAGTGATTCCAAATGTCCACAATGGCGATAAACGGTCGCGCCGACGGTACGGCCGCCATCGGCGCCAAGGCGGGCGGAGGGCCGAGTGCGATTGAGCGGCTCTATCGCCCCCTCATCGAGCGCGGTGTGAGATGCCCGTATTCACCTCGGAAGAACACCAGCGGCAGCGCGTCGGACCCACTGTCGAACGTTCTGACCCGGCCCAGCACGAAATAGTGGTCGCCGACAGTGGTGATGCTTTCGAGATCGCAGTCGATCCAGGCCGCCGTTCCATGCAGTCGCGGAGCACCCGACGGCGCGTGGCTCCATGCCACACCGGCGAACTTGTCACCGCCGCGGGTGGCGAACGTGCGACAGACGTCATCCTGGTCGGCGGCGAGGACGTTGACGCAGAACGACGTCGCCGCGCTGATACGGGGGAAGCTGGTCGAGCT
This sequence comes from Mycobacterium sp. pUA109, assembly GCF_041287095.1. Classification (NCBI taxonomy): domain Bacteria; kingdom Bacillati; phylum Actinomycetota; class Actinomycetes; order Mycobacteriales; family Mycobacteriaceae; genus Mycobacterium; species Mycobacterium sp. pUA109. The sequence continues at coordinate 49,398 of NZ_JBGGKS010000017.1, forward strand.
GCGAGCGGGCAGGAAAGCGATCAGCGGTGGATCCAGGGAGACTGACGTGAAGGTGCCGACGGCCATCCCGGCTGGTGCGCCGTCGGCATCGATGGCGGTGACGACCGAGACGCCGGTGGGGTAGTTGCCGAGGGTCCGCCGGAGCCTTTGCAAGTCGACGTGCGGTAGCGCGCCCTGCGCCATCGGGCTCAACTTCATGGTTGCTGTCTCCTAGTCGTCGGTAACCCGCACACCAGGATATCAATCATTGTTTGATTCAGCGCGACGCTCGCTGTGGGCTTGACCGGCCGATGAAGGATAATCGGTCACCGTTTGGTTATTCTGGGCCAGGAGAGGGAGAAGAAATTTTGATCGACATGATCGAGGTCAGCCCGCGCGACGGGCTGCAGAACGAGTCGGTGCTATTGTCCACGGCGGCGAAGGTCGAGCTGATTCGGCGCGCGGTGGCGGCTGGTGCGCGCCGAATCGAGGCAGTGTCGTTCGTCCGGCCCGACGCCGTTCCTGCCATGGCGGACGCTGAGGCGTTGTTGGAGGCGATCCCGCGATCCGAGGGGGTTTCCTACAGCGGCCTGGTGCTCAACCAGCGGGGTTACGCACGCGCGCAGGCCGCCTCGGTCGACGAGGTCAATGTCGTCGTGCCGGTAACGGAGGCATTCTCCCGACGGAACCAGAATGCGGGCGCTGAGGAGCTGATGGTGATGGCCGAGGGCGTGGCCGAAGACGCGGCGCGCATAGGCCTGCCCTGCTCGGTGACGCTCGCGGTTGCATTCGGTTGCCCGTTCGAGGGTGAGGTCGACCCCGCACGGGTTGTCGCGTTCGGCGTGCGGGCCGCGCGGGCCGGAGCGGTGGAGGTTGCGATCGCCGACACGATTGGCGTCGGCGTGCCCACGCAGGTTCGGCGACTCGTGGGCGACCTGCGGGTGGCACTGTCGGCTACCCCGCTACGAGTCCACTTCCATAACACCCGCAACACCGGTTACGCGAACGCGACGACCGCGGTGGACCTCGGCGTGACGCGGATCGACGCCAGCATTGGTGGCATAGGCGGTTGTCCCTTCGCGCCGAAGGCCACTGGCAATATCGCGACGGAGGACCTCGTTTACCTGCTCCACCGCAGCGGGCTGGACACCGGACTCGACCTGCAGGCCCTGATCGAAGCGGCGGGCTTCCTCAGCGATGCGCTCGGAAAGCAGGTGCCAGCGTTGCTGCCCCGGGCCGGTAGCTTCCCAGGATCGCCCGCGCTGCCCATACCCAGGTGACACCTTCACCGCCGGTCGTCGTCGTGGGCCCGGTCCGGAGTGGGCGGCAGCAGGCTCTGGAGCACCCGGCGGTCGAGCGCGAGCCGCGCTGGCACGGTATGCGTAGTCGAGTCGATGAGCAGGCCCTTCGTCGCGCGCACGGCCGCCCGAGGCTTATCGACCAACGCCGCCGTGCGTTCAGCAACGAGCTGATCCAAGGCCGTTCCGTCTGCCACTACCGCGGTGACCATCCCTACGTTCGCGGCAGTGTCAGCGTCGATGGTCTCACCGAATAGCATCAGCTCGGCCGCGCGCAGGTGTCCGACAAGCCGGGGCAGCAGGAGCGTGGATGCGGCCTCGGGCACCAATCCGAGGTCGACGAATGGCAGTCGGAAGGTACTGCGGGAGGTGGCATAGACGAGGTCGCAGTGCAGCAGCACCGTGGTCCCCACGCCGATGGCAGGTCCGTCGACCGCGGCCACCAGCACGGCATGGAGACCGGTGAGCGCGGCCAGAAACCGGACGGGCGACGGGTTGTCACCAACAGGCGGGTTCTCCCGCATGTCCTGCAAGTCATTGCCAGCAGTGAACGTACCGCCCGCACCGGTCAGGACGACGACGGCCGCGGCTGATGCCTCGGCGGCGATCAGCGCGTCGGCGAGTGTCGTGTACATCGCCGCTGTGATCGCGTTGCGCTTGTCCGGCCGGTTCAGCCGGATCGTGACGACGTCGCCGGAGGTGCTCACCTCCACCTCAGCCACTAGTGCGCCGCCGTCGTCGTTGCACGGCCCAACCGGATCGTTTCGCTGCTGACCACTGTGCTGAGGCTAAGGAGTCTCACATCGACATCCCGCCGTCGACTGCGAGCACGGTGCCGGTGATGTACCCCGCTTCCGTCGAATGACATGCTCACGAGCGACGGGTCTCCTTCCAGGCGATGTCGCGGTCCGCCCGTGGTTCGCCAGGCAGGCCGAGTACACGTTCCCCGAGTACGTTGCGCAGAATTTCGGATGTACCACCCTCGATCGAGTTGGCCAGCGATCGCAGCCACGCCTTGCGGACGTCGGTACCCCCGTGGACGGCCGTGAAATGCGGTGCGGTCACCGCATAGCTGTCGATTAGTAGCCCAGGATCGCCGGAAAGATCGACGCACAGCTCGTAGATCGCCTTGTTCAGCTCGGACATCTGCAACTTCGCGATCGAGCCTTCCGGCCCCGGCTTGCGTCCGAGCTGGGCGGCAGCGCGGGCATTGGTGAGCCGGGCCGCCTCGGCGTGGGTCCACAGCAGCATGACCCGCTCCGTAGCGGCAGCGTCGATCAGGCCGGCGCCGTGCGCCTTCCGGTATACGTCCACGAGCTGGCCGATCGGCCCCGATCCACGTTCGGCCGGCCTGCCGCCGAGCGATACCCGCTCGTTGGCCAGCGTGGTCATCGCGACCTGCCAACCCTGCCCGACCTCGCCGAGCACGTTTTCCACCGGGATCCGGACGCCGGTGAGGAAAACCTCGTTGAACTCGGCTTCCCCGGTGAGTTGGCGCAGTGGCCGGACCTCGATGCCGGGACTGCGCATGTCGAGCAGGAAGTACGTCAGCCCGCGGTGCTTGGGCACGTCGGGGTCGGTGCGGGCGATGAGAATGCCCCAGTCAGCGACGTGGCCCAGTGAGGTCCAGATTTTCTGCCCGTCGACGACGTAGGTGTCACCGTCGCGGACGGCGCGCGTTGCCAGGGCGGCGAGGTCGGACCCGGCGCCGGGCTCGGAAAATAACTGGCACCAGATCTCCGCACCGGTGAAGCAGGGCCGCAGGTAGCGGCTCTTCTGCTCTTCGGTGCCGTGCGCATGAATGGTCGGCAGCGCCATACCGAGTCCGATGACGTTACGTGCCATGTGGTCGGCCGCACCGGCACGAGTAAACCGTTGTTCGACAACGGTCTGCAGAGAAGGATCCAGCCCGCGGCCGCCGTGGCCGGACGCGCAGCTCACGACCGCGAGTCCGGCGTCGAAGCGCGCGTCCCGGAACGCTCGGTCTGCTGCGGTGTCGCTGGGATTGGGCACCGGATGCTCGGTCAGGAATCGGGTGATGTCCTCGTTGAGGGCAGTCGCATCGGGTGTCCTGTCCGCGGTATCTTCCGCGACGGCGGCGTCATTCGCGGTGCCGCCGGCGAGGTCGAGCAGCTCGGCGAGCCGTGCGCGGTGGTGCGTCGGCGAGCCGAGCAGGAGCTGGCTGGACTTGGCCCGCTTCACGTACAGGTGTGCGGGGTGCTCCCAGGTGAACCCGATGCCGCCGTGGATCTGGATAGTCTGGGCGGCGACGCGCTGGTATGCGTCGGCGGCGACCGCACGGGCCAGGCTCGCGGCCACGGCCAGGTTCGCCGGTTCGTGCATCGCTGTCCAGAGGCCGTGGTGGACGACCGACCTGGCTGACTCGACGTCGATGAGCATGTCCGCGCAGCGATGCTTTATCGCCTGGAAGGAGCCGATGGCGCGCCCGAACTGGACGCGCGTCTTTGCGTATTCCACCGCCATCGCCAGCGCACGGTCGGCACCGCCGAGCTGCTCGGCGGCGAGGTAGAGCACCGCCAGATCCAGCGTCCGAGCGAGCGCGCCCGTGGCTGCGCCGTCGGTGCCGATCATGCTTGCCGGCACGGCTGCGAACCGCAGCTCCGCGAGTTTGCGGGTGGAGTCCATGGTTGTGAGCGGTGTGCGCTTGAGGCCCTCGGTAAGCCCCGGTACAGCGAACAGGCTCGAACCGGCCGACGTGGTCGCGGCGACCAGAACGAGGTCCGCCGTTGATCCGTCGACGACGAGCGGGGCCCGACCACTCACGCGCCAGGTGTCGGCGGAGCGCTCGGCGGTGAGGGTGGATTCCGCTGGCGTCGGACCGGCCCAGGCCAGTGTCGCGGTCGTGCTGCCCGCTGCGATGCCGGGCAGGTATGCGGCGGCCGCCTCGAGATCACCAGCCTCCAGCAGTGCGGTGGCGGCGAGACCGACGGTCGATAGGAACGGGCCACAGAACAAGGCAGCACCCATCTCCTCGAACACCACACCCAGCTCGACCGGACCCGCCCCGCTACCGTCGAACTCCTCGGGGAGCGCGAGTCCGTGCAGGCCGAGCTCCTGCGCGGCGCGGGCCCACACGTCCGCATCGAAGCCAGGGTCGGTCTCCATGAGCTGGCGGACATCCCGCTGGGTCGAGTGTTTCTCGAGGAACCCGCGGACCACCGCACGCAGGCTTTCGGCTTCCTGTCCGGGACTGAAACTCAACTCGCACCTCGCCGTTCCGGGGTCTCATGGGGCATCGCTCACCGTAACCATATGATGTTTGATTAGAGAAGGGTATTCGCGGCCGCAGATCCGGCAGACGAGGAGCATGCCATGGGTGACGACATCGCGCGGCCGCTGCGGGGCCGGCGCGCACTCGTGACCGGCGCAAGCCGAGGCATCGGGGCGGCGATCGCACGCAAGCTCGCCGGGCAGGGGGCAGACATCGTGCTCGCGGCACGCACCGCCGGCTCGATCGAGACCCTCGCCGAGGAGTTGGGCGATGCGGGCGTGCGGGCGCTCGCTGTGCCCACCGACATGACCCACCGCGACGCGCTGCGGGCATTAATCGACCGCGTCAGCGAGGAGTTCGGCGGGCTGGAGATCCTGGTCAGCAATGCCGGCGTCCTGCCACCGGCAAGCCGCGCTGAGAACATGGCCTGGGAGGCATGGGACGCCACGCTGGGGTTGAACCTCTCGGCACCCTGGTTTTTGGCGTGCCGGGCCAAGGAGCTGATGGGGCGCGGGGGCGTGGTGGTGAACAACGCCAGCACGGCAGCGTATTTCCCCTCCCGTGGCCTGGCGGCTTACAACGTCAGCAAGGCGGGAATGGTCATGCTCACCAGGGTGCTCGCCCTGGAATGGGCACGGGAGGGCGTGCGGGTGGTTGGCGTGGCGCCCGGAAAGGTTGACACAGAGATGGTGGCGCCGATCGTGGCCTGGACTGAGAAGCACGAGATGCCGCTCAACCCGATGCGCCGGATCGGAACCGATGGGGAGGTGGCTGACCTGGTGGCGTTCTTGGTGTCAGATCAGGCCGGCTACCTCACCGGAGTCACTGTGCCCATCGACGGGGGTGAGTTGCTGACCGCGGGGTCGGAACCTGGTCGCTGAGGCCCCCAAGGCGAAGTTAGCGGGCTGTGACCTCGCCGCTGGGACGTCGAGTAGCCGAACCGCTGATCGCCCGATGGCGGACCAGGGGCGCGATCCGGTAGTCGACGAGCCGGCGCATGACCAACGACGTGTTGGTGCGCTCGACACCTGGGATGGCGAGGATCTGACCCGCCACCCGGTAGAGGTCCTCCGCGTCGGCGGCGACCACATGCACCAGCAGGTCGACTGGACCCGAAATGCCGTGAACCTGAAGGACTTCTGGGATCTCTGCTAGCGCTGCAGCGACCTCGTCGAGTCTACGCTGGGTCACCTGGGTCGTGACGAATGCGGTGAGCGGATAGCCCAGGGCCTCCGCGGTGACGCGTCGCTCGAACGAGTCCAGCGCGCCGCTCGCTTCGAGGCGGGCGATCCTGCTCTGCGCCGTATTTCGAGAGATGCCCACGCGGTCAGCTATCGCGATCGTTGTCGCCCTCGGATGCTCAAAGAGCAGCAGCAGGATGCGTGCGTCGATCGAGTCGATGGGTCCGGCGCTGAGCAAAGTGCCCTCCTTTTCCGGTCAGCTGACCTGCTAGATGACGCAGAATGCGTAGTTAATTGGTGATGGGTTGTGCAGAAGTTCAACACCGTGCTTGGCTTCGCGTCAACACGTCAATTTCCGGAGTTAACGATGAATACCCCGACGATCGGGTCGCCAGCGACCGCCCAGTCCGACGTACTGAGCGAGATCCAAAACCGTGTGCTGTGGCTCTCAACCGCAATCGTCCATCACGCCAACAGGGTCCGAGCGAACCCATCAGGCCTGAAGGTCGGCGGTCACCAGGCGTCGTCGGCGTCCATGGTGTCGATCATGACCGCTCTATGGTTTCGCCATCTGCGTGCCGAGGACCGGGTCTCGGTCAAGCCGCACGCCTCCCCGGTGCTGCACGCGATAAACTATCTGCTCGGCATGCTCGATGCCTCCTACCTGCCGCGGCTGCGTGAATTCGGCGGCCTGCAAAGCTATCCGAGTCGCGCCAAGGATCCGGACCCGGTCGACTACTCGACGGGATCGGTCGGCATCGGTGCCACGGCGCCGATCTGGGGGGCGATCGCGCGCCGCTACGTCGGCAACGCATTCGGGACCGGCGGCACGGGCCGGCAGTACTCCCTTGTCGGGGATGCGGAATTGGACGAGGGCGCGGTGTGGGAGGCGGTGCTGGATCCTGCGGTGTCACAACTCGGCGAGGTGGTCTGGATCGTCGACCTGAATCGACAGTCGTTGGACCGAGTAGTACCCAATATCGCCGCGGACAAGCTGCAGCGGATGTTCGACGCGGCCGGCTGGCAGGTCATCGTCGTCAAGTACGGGCAGGCGATGGAGCAGTTGTTCGCCAGGCCCGGTGGCTGCGCGGTGCGCCGGCGAATCGACGAGATGGCCAACCCGGAATACCAGCGGCTGCTGCGCTGCGACGCTTCGGAGCTGCGGCACCGCCTGCCGGGCACCGGACCGGACGCAGGCGCGATCGCGCGCGTGACGGCAGCGGTGGACGACGCCACGTTGGTCCAGGCGATCGCAAACCTTGGCGGTCACGACCTGAGCGCTCTCGACCGGGCGCTCTCGACGATCGACGACAGCCGGCCTACAGTCGTCTTCGCTTACACGGTCAAGGGATACGGGCTCGCCACCCACGGTCACCCACAGAACCACTCGTCGCTGCTGACCGACGATCAGATTCGAGAACTTGCGGTCCGGCTCGGCGCCGATCCCGATGACCCGTGGCAGCAGTTCCCTGACGGCAGCGTCGAGGCGGATCTGTGCCGCAACACCGCGAAACGGCTGGCGCGGTCGCCGATCCCCGTGCGGTCGGCCCCGTCCCTGCCCAGCGACATAGGCCGGACCCCGGCCGGCATGGCGACCACCCAAGCTGCGCTAGGCAGGGTGCTGCTCGACCTGACTCGGGAAGCTCCGCAGGCAGCGCGCCGCGTCGTGACGGTGAGTCCAGATGTCAGTTCGACAACCAATCTCGGGGGCTGGCTGAACAAGGTCGGTGTCTGGTCGGCCCGTGAACGCCGGGATTGGTTCGCCGACGACGCGGAGACCATCTTGCACTGGCGCGAGGATCCGAACGGTCAGCACATCGAGCTCGGCATCGCCGAGGTCAACCTGGTGAGCCTGCTTGGCGAGCTCGGCGCGACCTGGAGCCGGTGGGGAGAGCCGCTGCTGCCGATTGGCGTCGTGTACGACCCGTTCGTCGAGCGGGCCCTTGAACCGTGGTCCTACGGTATCTACGCCGGCGGACAGTCGATTCTGATCGGTACCCCTTCCGGGGTGTCGCTCGCGCCGGAAGGTGGGGCGCACCAATCCATCAAGACACCTTCGATAGGGCTGGAACAACCCGGTTGTGTCACGTACGAGCCCGCATTCGTGATCGACACCGAATGGACACTGCTGGCGAGCCTGGCGCGGCTCGGTAGGCCGGACGGCACGTCGGCCTACCTCAGGTTGTCCACCCGGGCGGTCGACCAGACGCTGGCCGAGGTACCCGCCGATCCGGCGGCACGGGAGCGACGCCGCAGGCAGGTGGTTGCGGGTGCCTATCCGCTGCGGCGCGCCGACGACCCGAGGGTCACCGTCGCCGCGATGGGGGCGGTGGTACCCGAAGCGCTGTTGGCCGCCGACCGGCTGTACCGTATCGGCGTTCCGGCCGACGTCGTCTGCATAACGAGTCCCGACCTGTTGTACCGGGCCGTGCGCGCCCGGCAGGGGCACGAGAACGCAGAGTCGTGGATCCTCGACCAGGTGTTTCCGTGCGACCGAGCGACACCGCTGGTCACAGTGCTGGACGGGCATCCGCACACTCTGGCGTTCCTCGCCACGATCAGCCGGGTTCCGACCACCGCGTTGGGTGTCACCCACTTCGGCCAGTCCGGTTCGCCGGCCGAGGTTTACGCCCACCACGGCCTGGACGCCGACAGCATCGTGCGTGCCGCGCTCGATCTGGCTGTTTGAGGTCTGCCGGTAATCCTATTTGCCGTCGGTGGTCATATGTTTGCCAAACGTTGTTAGGATACTTGGTACAGGCTAAGGAGAGGACGTCAATGACGACGCAGACACAGGAAGCCACGCGTTACCCGGTTGGCGGCTCGAGCCTCATCACTGTGCGCTGCCCCGCGGATGGGCGCGTGGTCGGGACGGTGCCCGACATGACGCCGGCGCAGGTGCACGAGGTGGCCGCCGGCCTGAGATCGGCGCAGCTGGAATGGGAGGATCTCGGCCCGGCCGGACGGGCGAAGCACATCCGGCGGTTCCTGGACTGGGTGTTCGACAACGAGGACCGGTTGATCGGGATCATGCAGGAGGAAACCGGGAAGTCGTGGGGAGATGCCGCCGTCGAGACCGCGGTCGTCGTGGACACGATCAACTACTACACCCAGCATGCGGGCGGGTTCCTCGCCGATCGCCGAGTCAAGCGGTGGGGGCCGACTGCTCTCACCAAGAACCTCCGGATATTCACGAGACCACACCAGCTGGTCGGCATCATCACGCCGTGGAACGGGCCGCTGGCCACCCCGATCATTGACGGGATCCCCGCGCTGATGGCGGGTGCCGCGGTGCTGTTCAAACCCTCCGAGGTCACCCCACTGACCTGGACCGAGGCCACCCGCGGCTGGATCGAGGAGGTAAAGGCGCCGCCGGTAATGGCCTGCGTGACGGGCGGAGGCGCCACCGGTGCCGCGGTGGTCGATGAGGTCGACATGATCCAGTTCACCGGGTCGACCGCCACCGGGCGCAAGATCGCCGCGCGGGCCGGTGAGCGGCTGATCCCGCACAGTGTTGAGTTGGGCGGTAAAGACGCGATGATCGTGCTCGACGACGCCGACCTCGATCGGGCGACCAGCGGTGCGGTCTGGGGCGGGTTGTGGAACTCGGGGCAGATCTGTGTGTCGGTCGAGCGAATCTACGTGCAGGACAATGTTTATGACGAGTTTGTCCGGAAGCTGACAGGCAAGGTCAAGGGGCTGCGGCAGGGCATGGATCCCGACGGCAGTTATGCCACCGAGATCGGTGCGATGGCGACCGAGCGCCAGGTGCAGATCGTCGAGCGACACGTCACCGACGCCGTCGAGCGCGGCGCTAGTCCGGTGACCGGCGGAAAGCGTACGTCTGAAGGTCTGTTCTTCGAACCCACGGTGCTCACCGACGTCGACCACTCGATGTTGTGCATGCGCGAGGAGACCTTCGGTCCAACACTGCCCGTGATGAAGGTCCGCGACGAAGAGGAAGCCATCCGGCTCGCCAACGACTCGCCGTACGGGTTGGCCGCCAGCGTGTGGAGCGGGAGTGCCGAGCGGGCCGATCGTGTCGCTCGGCGACTCGAAACGGGAGCGGTCAACATCAACAGCGCGCTCACCGCCACAATGCTGCTGGTCTTGCCAATGGGAGGGTGGAAATCCTCGGGTGTTGGCGGCCGTAATGGGGGAGCCGCAGGAATCCTGAAGTTCTGCCGGCAGCAGGCGATTGTGTCGGAGCGATTCCGGCTCAAGTCCGAGCCGTTCTGGTACCCATACGTCCCGCGGATGAGTCGACTGCAGGCGCGTCTGATGCGTCTGGTCGGTGCGCACGACTGGCGTCGGCGGCTCGGTCTTCGGGGCAGGAAGTAGGTTCGGCCCGCTGGTCGGCACTGCTTCGGGCAGACCTCCGCTTAACGAGCAGTCCGCAGTTGACCCGAATCACCAAATGGCGTTAGGTTAATGGGCAAGGTGTTTCCAGCGCCACGGCATTGGACGAGAGGATACGCGTGACGAAGGTGTCGATCGACAGCGCTAAATGTCAGGGCCATGGCCGATGCGAGCTAATCGCACCGGAGCACTTCGAGGTCGGCGACGACGGTTATGCACACGTTCTGCGTGAGGATGTGGCAGAGGACGATTTGGTCGATGTTCGTGAGGCGGTCCAAAGCTGCCCTGAGAGCGCCATCGTGCTGACCGATTAACCCGCGATTAGCCGCAGCGGCCCGCTTTCAACCCACCGCGACAACCGTGCCTTCAGTGACCAGCGCCTCGATGTCGTCGGCGCCAAAACCCGCCTCGCTTAGGACTGTTCGGGTGTCGGCACCCCGCGCCGCCGGAGCCGGGCGGATGCGTCCCGGGCTGCGCGATAGTCGGGGAGCCGGGGCGGCGGTGACGATGCCATCGGCGCTGTTGATGATCGTGCCACGGGACCGCAGATGCGGATCGTCGGCAAGCTCGTCGAGTTCCAGCACCGGCGAGCCGCAGCCATCGATTTCGGCGAACTCGGCCGTCCAGTGTGAGCGTGGCTTGGTCCGGAATACCGCCGCCACACGCTCGCGCAGGGCGGGCCAGGTCGCCGGATCCAGCTGCCGCGAGGGGTCGACGTCGTCGAGTCCGAGCGCGGCCAGGAACCGTGCGTAAAACTTGGGTTCAATCGCGCCGACGGCGAAGTAGAGGCCGTCAGCGCAGGCGTACACGCCATAGAAGGGTGCCACGCCGGACAGCAGATGTTTGCCGCGGCCTGGCCAGATGCCGGTGCTCAGCTCGGCGAGGTTGGTGATGTTGAGCAGCGCGGAGCCGTCGGCGATCGCGCCGTCGACCACTTGTCCCTCGCCGGTGACCGTTCGCTCGAACAATGCCATCACGATCCCCAGGGCCGTCGTCAGCGCCCCGCCGGCTAAGTCACCGACCATGGCAAGAGGCGGCACCGGCGCCTCACCGCCGACCACGCCGAGCGCGCCCGATACCGCGGTGTAGTTGATGTCGTGCCCGGCCCGGGCGCTGTAGGGGCCGTCTTGCCCCCAACCCGTCAGCCGTGCGTAGACCAACCGCGGATTGCGAGCACACAGCACATCGGGACCCAAGCCTCTGCGTTCCATCGTCCCCGGGCGGTTGCTTTCCAGCAGGACGTCGCAGGTGTCGGCCAACCGCGCAATCACCTCGGCGCCGCGAGGACCGCGCAGGTCGACGATGGCCGAGCGTTTGCCGCGTGACAGATATTTGGCGGGATCGAAGGCCGGGGTATCGGGTCGTTCGACAGCGATTACGTCGGCGCCGAAATCTGCCAGCAACATCGAGCAGAACGGCCCAGGACCAAGGGCGCTGAGGTCGAGCACCCGGATACCGGTCAGCGGTGGCGCGGCTGCGGCTGACCCCAAACTAGTAGTCACCGCGCCAAGCTATCAAACGTGGTTTGTTTTTGACAGCGGCGGGATAATCGATCAATGACCAGGCAGCCCGTCTCGGCTCGGACGATCAGCGTTGAGGATTACCGGGAGCTGCTGGCGCAGCGGCTTCGTACCGACGTAACGGCTGGCCCGGACACCGCCGACCATGCCGAGCTCGTATTCAACCTGACACGCCTGCTGCACCGATTAACTCAGGATTTCGAGGTGCTGCACCGGCGGCGGGGCTGGAGTTGGGCGGGCTTTCGCATCATGAACGTGTTGTGGGTCCTCGGTGCCGCCGAGTTGCGCGACGTCGCGCGGCTCTCGGGCGCCTCGCGCGCCGCCGTGTCGAGTGCGATGAACCCGCTCGAACGCGACGGGTTGGTGTCGCGGACCAGAGACACCGCGGACCGCCGGCTAGTCCGGCTGCAGCTGACGGAGCTGGGCCGATCGGCGCTGCGGGACGCTATGCGTGAGCAAGCTGATCGCGAGCGAGCCTGGCTGTCGATGCTCGACCTCGCCGACCAGCAGCGATTGTCCCGGCTGTTGGCGCGTATCGCGGATCGGAAAACCCCCACACACCCTCAATCTAACAAAGATCGTTAAGGGTCTAACGATTGTGTTAATCTGCTGTCATGCCACCGCGTACGCTCATTCAATTCAGCAAAGGCAAGACCAGTCGGCAGGCCCATCGCGACCTGCCGGGCTCAGGTTCGAACGGGTCATTACTCAAGGACGACGAGTTGACCCGGCACGGCTTCGACGGTCGGGAGGCGGTGCTGTACCGGTCCAACGACCCGACGGTGTTCCGCACCGAAGGGCGTTTCAGATCGACGTCGGCGGTGCTGACCGAGGTCGCTACCACCGACATGACCGATCCGCGCGGCTCGGCGCAACGGCTGTACTACAACGCCGATGCCACGATCTGGCTGTCACGCCGGACCGAGCCGATGCCGTTCTACCGGCGCAACGTCGACGGCGACGAATGCTGGTTCGTACACAGAGGATCGGGCACCGTCGAGACGGAGTTCGGACCGATCGGCTACGCGCAGGGCGACTACGTCGTGATCCCCAAGGCGATCACCCATCGTTGGGTGGTTGATTCGGGCGAGACGATGCTATTCGGCATCGAGACCGTCGGCGAGTTGCGGGCACCCACCTATGTCGGTCTGGGTCGCCACGCGCCGTTTGACCCTGACTTGGTCCGCGTCCCGGAGCCAGCGCTGGTGGCGTCCAACCAACCGGAGTACGAGGTCCGCGTGAAGTACGACAGTGAGTATTCGTCGATCTACGTCGACCACCACCCCTGTGATGTGGAGGGCTGGAAGGGCGACTACTTCCCGTTCGCGTTCAATATCTGCGACTGGAACGTGATTATGTCCGACAGTCTGCATCTGCCGCCGTCGATGCACTGCTTCCTGGTTGCTGAGGGCATCAACATCATCAATCTGCTGCCGCGGCCGTTCGAGTCAGTCCAAGGGGTCGAACGGATCCCGTGGTTTCACCGCAACGCCGACTACGACGAGATCGCGCTGATCCACGGTGGCAAATCGCTGGGCCGGCCGCTCAAGGCCGGCCTGGTCAGCCACGATCCACAGGGCATCCATCACGGATTCCCCGACCGGGCGCGGATCAAGTCCCGCCGCGAATGGGACGACCACCCGCGCATCGAGTGGGAAATCATTATGGTCGAGGCCGCACGTCCACTGAAACTGGATTCGGTCCTGCAGGCTTAAGGCATCCGCCGCGCTGCGACCAATGCATCTGCCAACCGGATCAGCACCTAACATTGCTTGATTCTCGGAGTTTCACTAAGAGGTGACACCTTGGCTACGCAGACAAACGACAAGTCCGTCGACGCCGTAGACGTGGTGGTGATCGGGGCCGGAGCCGGTGGTATGGCCGCGGCGGCGCTGCTCGTCAAATACGGATACCGGACGCTGCTGGTGGAGGCCGAACCGCAAGTGGGTGGTCGGGCGTCAACCGCACAGATCGACGGATTCGGAGTCAACACCGGTGCCCAGGTTTTCGAGCTCGGCGGCGCCAACAAGGCGCTGTTCGACGAAGTCGGGGTGCCCATCCTTGCGCGTCGGCAAGCTCAGCCGCTAGTCCTGCGCCTCGGTCGCCTCGACCTGCCGGTCATGAGCGGACCCACCGGTTTGCTGATCAACAAGCTCCTGATCCCGGTCGTCGGTGGCGCAGCACGGCGGTTCGGTTTCTTTCGCCCTGCCGAGGGCCTCACCGTGGAGCAATGGCTGGACCGATCGCACGCTCCCAATCGATTGCGCAAGCTGGCCCGTAACCTGACCAGCGCCATGTTCGCGGCCGAGCCACGAGACGTCTGGGCAACCTTATTCTTCGACTACCTCACGAAGAAGGGCGGCATGAACCCGTACGGGGCGCACCCCGACGGCGCGATTGGGCCGTGGCGCGACCTCGCCCGTTACATCGAACGCGCCGGCGGGACCATCTGGCTCGACAGCCGGGTTACCGGCATCGGGATCGGCTCCGACGGTCGTGCCGACAGCGTGACCGTGCTGCGCGAGGATGTTGAGGTCACGGTGACGACGCGCACGGTCGTCAGCAACGTCGGTCCCGTTGCCACCGGTAAGCTGGTCCCGGCGGAGGCATGGCCCGCCGGTTACGTCCAGAAGCTGGAAGCAGAGAATTATCCGGGCACACTGATCACGGTGAACTTCGCCACTGACAAGCCCATCGCTCGACTGAAGACACTCGTGTTCTTCGGCTTCACCGACCGGCTCGCGTACGCGTCGTACATGAGCGGTCCGTCACCGGCATTGGCGCCGTACGGTCGGCATCTGTATTGCGCGACGAGCACACCGCACCCGGCGAGCAGCGGATTCGACGTGGCCGGCGAGATCGAGCTGCTCAAGCGGGAAGCACTCGAACAGTTTCCCGAGTTTGCCCACGCTCAGATCCTGTCGATCGCGGTGTGCACCGGAGACTGGCCCGGCCAGCGCGCCATCCCCGGCCGGGACTGGCCGAACGATACCCCGGTGGACAACATCTGGAACGTCGGCGACGGCGCCCGACCCTGGATGGGCGCCGGCCAGAGCGGGTGTGTCGAGTCGGCACGTCTCGCAGTGGACGCGATCCGGGAGTTACACCCGGTTGAGCGCTAAGCGTGAATCCACCTGGCATGGCCACTACGCTTGGCCGACGCCATCCACTCCTCAGTGCCCGTACAGGGTCCCTTGCCACATGGCCACCAATGCGTCGACGGCGGCTTCTTCGTCGGCGAGAGTCGGCTCGATCCCCAGCCCGGCGATGTAGAGCACGCGTTCGGTGCCCCAGAACAGGGTTGACGCCAGAGTCCTGCTTGGTACGGCGGACGCGATCATCCCGGCAGCACGTTCGCGTTCGATCTCGACAGCGCCGGCGGCGACGAAGCGCTCAACGATGCCCAACCACAGACCGCGCAACTCGGGCTCGGAGTGCCAGTGATCATTCACAGCCTGCAGCACCAGGCGGTGACGGTGCCAGGCCCGTGTGACGGCACGGATGCTGCGCTGCAGGGCGACTGTCGGCGGATCCTCAGGTGAGCGCGCCAGAAATGGCTGCACTGTTTCGAAGATGTCACCCATCGCGGTCTCGAGCAGGCCACTCAGTACGGAGAACTTAGACGCGAAGTAGAAGTAAAAGGTCGCCCGAGAGATTTTCGCCTCGGTGAGGATCTGCGCAACGCTGATGTCATTAAACGACTGCCACGCCAAAAGCCGCGCCGTGGCCGCGAGGATACTTTCCGCCGACGCTCCATCGATGTCCACGCTCCGCCGTCGACCGGCCCCTCGCCGCGCCGTCTCCGTCATCGCCCGCCACCTTACCTCCGGTCTGCGCGTCTTGCCGCGCCACCCAGACTAAGAATCTACCCCAATTTCAAAAGACTATACGCAGTGTATGGACAGTGTGTTAGTGTGAGCCGGTACACAACTGCCGGAGACGGTTGTCGGTGCCACTGACAGCAAGTCATTGAGAGAAGGAAGGGCAGAACTGATGAGTTTGATGCTCAGTACCAGTGGGTGGCCGCTGGTCGACGACGAGGGGTGGCCCCCCAACATTGTGCCGAGTCCCGGCGACTTCACCGCCAGCACCACGTCGCAGATCATCTTCTTCTTCGTCGCGGGAGCGGCCGTGGTCATCTTCGCGTTGCCATGGGCGATCAGGGCGGCGATGCGGAGCAAGAACTACGTACCTTTGCTGGTGATCGCTAGCGGTCTGATCTGCAGTTTGCTGGAACCCATGCTCGACATGCTGGGCCATCTACACTGGGCCAAGAACCTGGTGCCCGCCTTTACCAACTTCGGTATCACCGTGCCGGCCCTGATCCCGCTATGCTACGTGGCATTCCTGGGCCTGGAAGCCTATTTCTGCTACTTCGTCATCCGCAACGGCGCGCATGTCCAGCACTTCCTCATGCTGCTCGGGTTGGGGATCCTGACCGATGCGGTGATGGAGACAATTGGCATCAACTTGGGGATCTACACCTACTACGGCGTGCAACCGTACGACTTCCTCAACTTCCCGTACTGGTGGGGCTTCATCAACGGCGGCTCGTTCGTCACAATTGGCGCAATGCTGGCTTTCGCGGTGCCACGTTTGAAAGGCGCCAACAAACTGTGGTTGTTACTGGTGGCGCCAACCGGCATGATGATCAACTACTTCGGGGTGGGCTGGGTGCACCTTCTCGCACATAACTCCACCCTGCCGACGGCGGTGCGTTGGGTGGCCACGACAATCATGATGGCGATGATGGTTGGCTGGATGTTCGTGCTGCATCACCTCGTCGGGCGGCCACAATCGCTTCCAGCGCCGAATTGGACCGTGTGGCGGACCTTCGTGTACGGCAAGTTCACGCCGAGCCGGGCGGTGCGGCTAGCCATGTGGCAGAAGATGTGCGAGGAAGGCGGGGTTCGTCCCAGCGACGGGCTCGCCACCGATCCCGAGGATCCGTCTCAGGCGCAGGCGTGCGGCCCAACCATTGTCGCAAATGGCGTGAGCCCGATATCTCGCCGAGACGAAGCCTCGGTCTGACGATTGCTGCGGTGGGCTGGTCCGGGGTTAATCCCGGACCAGCCCACTGGCTTTCGTCTTTTGAGCCTGCCGGCTCCGATGTGGATGAAGGTGACACGCTATGAGTAAACGGGTTGCAGACAAAGTAGCGGTGGTGACGGGCGGTGCTGGAGGTATCGGCGGCGCGGCGGCCAAGGCTCTGGCGGCCGAAGGCGCACACGTGTTGATCACCGATATCGCCGATGAGCAAGGCAAAGCAACGGCGGATGAGATCGGCGGGCGCTTCGTTCGCCATGACGTCACAGACGCTGACGCGTGGGCGGCCGTGATGACTGCGGCTGAGGAAGCGTTTGGTCCGGTCAACATCCTTGTGAATAGTGCCGGGATCCAAGAGACCGGACCGATTGCCGAGATCACCCTTGATGATTATCAGCGTGTCATGGCGATCAATGCCACCAGCGTTTTTCTGGGGATCAAGGCCGTCGTGCCCGCAATGCGCCGATCCGGCGGCGGCTCGATCGTCAATATTAGTTCCGCGGCCGGCCTTGTTGCCGTTCCGACCGCGCTCGCCTACGTCGCGAGCAAGTTCGCTGTGCGCGGGATAACCAAAGCCGCTGCGATGGAACTCGGTCCCGACAAGATCCGTGTCAACTCGGTCCATCCCGGCGCGATCCGAACCCCGATGCTGGCAAGTCTGGACAACATCGATGTGATCGAAGCATCGCTGCCGATGTTGCCCCTCGGCCGCGCTGGTGAGGCTGGCGAGATAGCCAACCTCATCTTGTTCCTGGCCTCCGACGAATCGAGCTACTCGACAGGTGCGGAGTTCCTCGCTGACGGTGGCTGGACCTCCCAGTAACGCGGCATCGTGAGCGGTGTGGCTCATTACGCACATCTCAGTCAAATTCAGCTGCGACAGTGAGTGAAGTCAGCTTGCCGACTCCGCGAAATCAGCAGACGAAGCCGTGACGCTGATCGTATCGGACGTTTGGTGGTCAGGTGGTGGTCCGGTCCACCAGCTTGTCGCGCCAGGCGTTGATTAGCTCGATCGGCACACCTCGTGAGGTCAACCAACCTCCGCTGCCTCCCAGCGACCCGTCGACCTGCTCAAGCACGCCTGAGATCGCTTCGGCGGGAGCCAGAGTCGCTTCGGGGAACTGAGCCATTAGCGCGGCGACTTCCTCATCGCTGCTGGACATGCGTCGGCGCACCGAGGTCATAGCCGCGGCGGTCCGCACGTAGTCTGCGACAATCGCGTCGCGGGTTACGCCCGCGGCGCGTAGCAAGGTCGCGATTAGGACACCGGTGCGGTCCTTGCCGGCGGCGCAGTGGATGAGTGTAGGGCCGTCGGCAGCGACAAGCAGCTCGAGTACGGCCACCGCTACTTCGCCCACACGGGCGACGAGCTCGCGATAGATCGCTTCGAGCCTGACATTTCCACCGGCCAGAAGCTCCCGCAACGTCTTCGGACGCGCTTCACCGAGCAGCGGGAACCGCGCCAGCAGGGTGGTCGGAGTGCGTAGGGGGTGAGGCTCGATGGGCTCGTCGTGCGACCGGAGATCGATCACCGTCACCGGTGGCCACGGCGGGCCCGATGGGCAAGGGTCACCCGGCAGCGGCGCATCACTACGGTAGAGCACCCCACTTCTCGTCACCGCACCGTCGTCGGTCGGAAGACCACCCAGATCGCGGAAGTTAGCGAGCCCCGGCACGGTATCCATTCTTTGCTAAACCTCCTGTAGCCCAACGACTACCGCCAACATTGGCAGATGCTGGTGCCCGCCGCAAACCGAGGGCCACATGTTGCAACTGCTGTCGGTGTATCGACGAGCGGCGCGATCACAGATGCTGAGGCCGGAGGAACGCGTCGAGTGCTGCGTTCACCGCGTACGGATTATCCTGAGCCGCGTCATGATCCGAATCAGGAATGACAACGAGTTCCGCGTGCGGAAGGAACGCTACAAACTCCTCTGCGACTTCTATTCCGTACATGATCTCGTTGTTCGAGTGAACGACGAGCGTCGGGATGTCTATCGTGCGGATCTCGTCAGCGGTGAAGTCCGGTTGCCGGGCCCACATGTCGACAAGCTTTCGCATGTATCGGGCCCACGACTCGTCGTCAACGTGGTTGGATCTATTGGCGCGCAGTGCCTTATCGAAGTTGGCGCCAAGAAGGCCGAACATGTCATCGGGGCCCAGGTTCGCCATCATCTCGGACACCCCGGGGCGGTAGTTGTCGATGTTCCATGGTGTGCCGAGCAAAACCAGCCTTGCCACCAAATCGGGGTCTTGTAGCGCAATGGCGATGGAAACACATCCGCCGTCACTGTGGCCGACGAACGTCGCCGTCTCCACCCCAAGCTGACGCACAAGCGCGGCAGTGGACCTCGCGAAGCTGCGGTAGCCGAACGGCTCGTCGCTGTCAGGGGATCGGCCGTGGCCCCGGCTGTCCACAGCTATGACTCGGTACTGGCTCCCGAGCCAGTTGAACTGATGCTTCCAGTAGGTGTGGTCAACACCGCCGCCATGTAGCAGTACTACTACAGGGCCTTGGCCAGCTTCTTTATAGAACAGACTGGGAGCGTCGTACGTCATAGGCGTTTCCTAGGTTACCGAGCGCAGATCCGGTCTGGACGTGACGCAGATTATATGGCATCGTGGCCAATTAATACCGAACGCCGTTTGACCAACGTTGCCGGTGGACTGCCGCGCCGACCTTTGGAGCTGTGCGATGACCTCTACCCCTGTTGACCGCGACTATGCTGCACTGCTGAGGTCGTACGACCTGTTCAATCCCGAACATGTCGAGTGGAAATACGACGCGTTCGCCCATGCCCGTCAACACTGCCCGGTGGTGCGCGCCGAGTCCCCGGTGGCCGGACCGATGTGGGTGGTGACCCGGTATGCCGATGTGCGGCAGGTGTGTGAAGATCCCGAGACATTCTCCTCGGTGGGCGGATCACCTGCCCCGTCGCCGGTGCGGTTAGGCCCGCTGGACTCCGACCCGCCGCTGCACACCGGCTTCCGTAAACTGCTCAACCCGTACCTGACGCGTAAGGTCGCACTGACCTATTCCGACGAGATGCGCCGATACGCCCGTGAACTGATCGACGGGTTTATCGACAACGGCAGGGTCGAGCTGCTCAGCGAGTACACCGGTCCATTCGTCTCGCGGGTGCTGGCCAGCATGGTGTTCAACGAGAGCGACCTGGCCAAAATGGAACGCGCCAAGGAGATCGTCGTCCGCGTCACCGAGGACGGCACCGAGGAAGCGTTCATGAACCTCGGCATGCTGGCCTCGGAATACCTGATGGCCGCGATCGAGAATCCCCCTGAGGAAGACGGCATCCTGCGGGCGCTGGCCACCGGAACGATCGACGGTGAACCGATAACCCACGAGCAGGCGCTCGGCGCGATCTGCGTGCTGTTCTTGGGTGGGCTGGATACTGCCCGTTCGGCTATCGGGACAATCGCGATGCACATTGCATTGCAGCCCGAACTCGAAGCCCGCGTCCGGGACCCACGGTGGGTGCGCAACGACATGGACGAGTTCATTCGGCTGGTATCGCCGGTGGGGACGTTCGGGCGCACCGTCACCAAAGACACCGAGATCGCCGGGTGCCCGATGAAGAAAGGTGACCGGGTGCTCATTCGGTTCGACTCCGCCAACCGCGACGAGCACAAGTTCGCCAACCCCGAGCAGCTGCAGTTCGATCCGCCCCGCGGCGGCAACGCCGGCTTTGGCCTGGGTATCCATCGTTGTATCGGCATCCACTTTGCACGGATGGAGATCGTGGTCGCCTTGGAGGAGTTGTTCGCCCGCGTCACCAATCTGCGGCTGGACGCTGACCCGGAGAGCTTGAAGTGGGTACCCGGAATCGCCAACTACCCTGATCGCGTTCCTCTCACCTTCGACAAGATCTGACTCGAAGAGGGTTGTAACCCAACGTTTTTGTCCCAATCTGAACGCCGGACAAGGAGAACCATCATGACCGGACGCGTTGAAGGCAAGGTGGCGCTGATCACCGGCGCGGCGCGTGGGCAGGGCCGCAGCCACGCCCTGCGCCTGGCCGATGAGGGCGCTGACATCATCGCGCTCGACATTGCCGCACAGGTCGAATCGGCGCCCTACCCGCTGGCCACCCCGGCCGACCTAGATGAGACAGCCCGCGAAGTCAAAGCACGGGGTCGAAGGGTAGTGGCCCGCCAGGTGGACGTGCGCGATGGCAAGGCGTTGACCGCGGCGGTCGACGAAGGGGTCGCCGAACTGGGCCGCCTCGACATTGTCCTGGCCAACGCGGGCATCTTGTCGATTGGCGCGTCGTTTGAGTTGAGTGAGCAGACCTGGTCGGAGACGATCGACATCAACCTCAGCGGAACGTGGCGGACCACCAAGGCCGCCATCCCGCACATGATCGCAGCCGGCAACGGCGGATCGATCGTGTTGACCAGCAGCATCGCGGGTCTGATCGGCCAACCTGGGCTAGCGCACTACGTTGCGGCCAAACACGGCGTCGTCGGGCTGATGAAGACGCTCGCGCTTGAGTTGGCCCCGTTGAATATTCGGGTCAACAGCGTGCATCCGACGAATGTCGACACCGAGATGATCCAGAACGAAGCGACCTACCGGATTTTTCTGCCTGACGACCCCAATCCGACCCGGGAGAAGTTCGCGGTTCCCGCCGGCGAGATGAACGCGTTGCCTATCCCGTGGATCGAAAGCAACGATGTGACCAACGCCGTGCTATTTCTGGCAAGCGAGGAGGCCCGCTACATCACCGGAGTCTCGCTGCCGATAGACGCGGGAGCCACTATCAAGTGAGCGCGGCGGCAACGATACGGTCAAGTGCCGCCAACGTTCTCCGGATCCGATGCTCGTCGGAGTAGAAGCCGGCGTCGACGGCAAGGCCCCACAGCAGATCGACGAGTAACTGTGTGGTGGCCTCGGTGTCCGTGGCGGTGTCGATCTCGCCGCCACGGCGCGCGGCGGCCAGCACCTCCCCGAAATATTCGCGCACCAAAGAAATGGGCTGCATGGCCTGCTCCTGCAGGTCCGGGTGATGAATGGCGTCGCCCGTCGACGTGACGAAGAAGCGCACAAAGGTCTGGTCGATCCGGATGGTGGCCACGGCGAGGTCGAACACCGCCAGGACCTGGCGGTCAATCGGGCCGATTTGCCGCCGGGCCGGGTCGAGGATCTGCCCGGCCACCACGTCGTGCACCGAAGCCAGGGCCGCCCGGTACAGCGCGACCTTGCTCGGGTAGTAGTTCGCGATCGCGTTGCGGGTGAAGCCGGCGTCTTCGGCGATCTGTTTGAGGCTGGCGCGGTCGAATCCGATGGTGCTGAACACTTGACGGGCACTGTGCAGAATTTTGAGCCGGGTTTCGGCGCCGTCGGCGCCGGGCGGACGGCCGGGCCCCCGCTTGGCGACAGCTTCACTCATCGCCATGACTCTACGAGGTGCGGGGGCACGTCGGTGACGAACCACGCGGAGACCACCGGGATCTACGACGCGCTGGCGGGCTGACTCACTCGGCATTATCTTGGGCTACTCACGATATCGGCTGATTCCGCGGCGACAGCACCGGCACGTGTTCGGTCATCCCGCCGTCGACAACGAGAGTGTGGCCGGTGATCATGGCGGCAGCGTCGGAGGCCAGGAACACCACGGTGTGCGCGATGTCCTCGGGCTCGGCGAGCCTGCTCAGCAGTTGGCTGTCGATGATCTGCCGACGTAGCTCGTCGGGTACGCTGGCGCGAGCAGCCGGGGTGTCAACGACGCCCGGCGCGACAGCGTTGCACCGAACGCCGAACTGGCCGTATGTCGTCGCGATCACCCGAGTCAGCGAATCGATGGCACCCTTGGCCGATGAGTAGGAGATCTGAGTGCTCGAGCCGGTGCGTCCCTTTACCGACGAGGTGTAAACGATGCTGCCCCGACCAGCCTCGATCATGTGCGGCAGGGTGTGTTTGGCGGCGAGCATTGATCCGCGCGCCGCGACGGCGAACGCCCTGTCCCATACTTCGGCCTCCAAATTGAGTAAGTTGTTGTCACGGCCGAAGATTGATATGTCAGCGGCGTTGCTGTGCAAAACCGTTACAGGCCCGAGCTGGTCGCGTACGGTCGCTGTCGCCGCAGCCCACTGCTGCTCCTCGGCCACGTCGAGCCGTAGCGCCAGAGCTTGCCCACCGGTCTGTTTGATCGCGGCAGCAACCGCGGCGGCGGCGTCGATGTCCACGTCGGTGACCGCGACCGCCGCTCCCGCCTTGGCGAGCGCCCGTGAACTGGCCGCACCGATCCCGGATGCGGCACCGGTGACGAGCGCGACGCGGCCGCCCAGATTGCTGCTCACCGCCGTGGAGCGAAGATGACGGGCAGGGTCGCGAAGCCCTGCGTGACGCTGCCGCACGACCGGCTTGGCTGCTCGGTGATCTCGATGTCGGGGATGGCGCCGAGCACGGCTTCCATCACCGCGCGTAGCTCGAATCGGGCGAGGGCGGTGCCCAGGCAGCGGTGGCGCCCCCAGCCGAACGACACGTGCTGGTTGGACGATCGGGGCACGACGAACGAGTCCGGGTCGGGAAACTTCGCGGGATCCCGATTCGCGGCTCCGTAGAGCAACATCACCCACTCACCAGTGCCGATCGTCGTGTCCCCGAGTCGGGTGTCGCGCCGGGCGGTGCGGGCGAAGTTGTAGATCGGTGGGTCCAGCCGCAGCGACTCCTCGACGACCGCGTCGATCAGCCCTGGGTCGGCGAGCAGCCGCTCGCGCAGGCCCTCCACTGTCATATACCGGTGCAGCATGGTGGAGATGCCATTGGTGGTGGTCTCATGCCCGGCGATGATCAGCAGATGCACCACCCCGGCGATCTCCTTGCGGCTCAACGGGTTCTGCGGGTCAAGCGGCGCGTTGACGATCTCGCCCAGGATGTCGCTCGGTGGCCTCCCGAACCGCTTGTCGACCTGCTCGTGGACCCATCCCTCGAGCTCGCGTGCGGCTGCGATCGCCGCCGTCATATCGCGGCCCACCGACTGCAGCAGATTCGAGGTCAGGGTGTGGATGGTTGCTGCCTGCTCACTGTGCAGCCCGAGCATGGCGGCCAGGACAAGCGGGGGGATTTTCAACCCAAGCGTAGGCACCAGGTCGGCACGGCCGAGCGGGGCGATCTCGGCCACCGCATCCGCCACGATCTGTTTGATCTGCGGGGTCAATCGCTCGACCGCGGCGGCGTTGAAGAACGGCAGCAGCGCCCGCCGCATCTGGCTGTGTCGCGGCCCGTCCGCCTCAGCGGGCAGCGCGGGAACCGATTTCACATTCGGCGGGATCATGATCCCATTCGTCGAGGTGAACGAATCGGTGTCCAATGCCGCCCGGATAAGGTCCGCGTATCGCGATAGCACCCAGAAGCCGTTGTGCGCGGTGCTCCACGCCACGGGGCAGACGTTGCGCAGCTCGTTGAGCGAATCGAACAGGTTCTCGCACAGCGTGGGGTCGCTGGTGTCGAAGTGGACGGGGTTGGCCTTTCCGGTCACAGGAGTTCTTAGCCGTTCAGATATGCGCGGAGGTCGTTGATGAATTCGCTGTAGATCGCACAAAACGTCCTGGCTACCTCGTCGAGAACATCTGGTTCGCAGTCGAACTCGCCATACCACTCGAGGAACGTGGTGTTCGCGTCGGTCACCGGCAGCACGTGAACGGTCCCGCGGTAGCTCGACGCTGGGAACGGTATCGCGCCGGCGAACTCGTAGGAATAACTGCGGTCCGCGGCGTCATAGCGCACCAGTCGTTCGCGGGCGGTGTCGCCGTCCGGTTCGAGCGTGAGATTGCGTACCGACCCCACCGCACCCCGGCCGGCACCGTTCTCGGGCTCGTTCGAGCGGATCCGGTTGACCCACGCGGCCAGCCCGTGGAAGTCCCCGAGCACCGACCAGACGGCATCGATATCGGCGCTGATCACAGTGCTGACGTAGGCGAGTGTCATCTCGTCCTCCGGTCGGTAGCCGACACGGGACGGCATGCGAGATGTCCGCGATCGAACGGGGCATACGGTGCCGGTAGAGCAGCGTAGCCGCGGTCACGGGGTGTAGCGGTCATTGCACAGCTCCAAAGGGCGACGCATTTAGTTCCACGGGCAGCCTTAGGCAAACGACGTTAGGTATTTCGTATTATCGTGCCATATACGCTCCGTCACGTCCATGTCTAGACCGGTGGCGTACCGGTAGCTTGACCGAACAACCGACAAATGCCGTGACCGCACGAAAGGGTTTGATCATGGGTTGGCGCCAGGACGCGGGCCAGGCCGGGCCGCTCGCCGGGATACGGGTCATCGAGCTGGTCGGAATGGGCCCGGGCCCCTTCGCCGCGATGCTGCTCGGGGATCTCGGTGCCGATGTCCTGTGTGTGGATCGTCCGGGCGGACCGGAAGGTGCGATCTCCCCGGAGCTGGATCCGACCCGACGGAATCGTCGTTCGGTTTGCGTCGATCTCAAGCGGCCCAATGCAGATGAATTGATACTCCGCCTCGTCGAGTCCACGGATGCGTTGATCGATGTCTTCCGGCCGGGCGTGGCCGAGCGTCTTGGAATCGGGCCCGACGAGTGCCTTGCTAGAAACCCTCGGCTGGTATACGGCCGGATGACAGGTTGGGGGCAAGGCGGGCCGCTGGCAGCAGACGCCGGACACGACATCAACTACGTCGCGGTTTCGGGTTCACTGGACCTGATCGGCCGTCGAGGCGAGGCGCCGGTTCCGCCGCTGAATCTGCTCGGTGACTACGCCGGAGGCGGGATGCTGCTCACAATCGGCGTCCTGGCTGCTCTGGCGAATGCTAGCCGGTCGGGCCGAGGCCAGGTCGTCGACGCGGCGATGGTTGACGGCGCATCGCTGCTCACGACCTATATTCACGGGCTTCGCGCGGTCGGGGCTTGGCAGGACCGGCGCGGTATGAACCTCATCGACACCGGCGCACCGTTCTACAACGTGTACCAGACCGCCGACGGCAAGCACGTCGCCGTCGGAGCATTGGAGGCCCGCTTCTACCGGAATCTCTTGAACCGACTTGGGATCGACGACGTGGACCCGGCCGACCAGATGGATCAGACGACGTGGCCGGCGATGACGATACGGTTGGCCGAGATATTTCGGTCTCGCACCAGGGACGAGTGGTGTGCGCTTTTCGAGGGCGCGGATGCTTGCGTGACTCCGGTGCTCGCTCTGGGCGAGGTCGCTTCGCATCCGCATCATCGGCACCGAGGTTCCTTCACCCAGGTTGATGGTGTGTTGCAGCCCGCACCCGCTCCGCGCTTCAGCCAAACGCCGACGAGTATCCGACGGCCGCCGCCGAGACGTGGCCAGCACACCGACGAGGTGTTGTTGGATTGGGGCTTACAGGCCGAGGAGATCGTGGCGGCTCGACGCCAGGGAGTCATCGGCAGCTGATGGCTGGTGGAACCACGTGCGCGGCGCAGCGCTGGCGGATCACGGCGGGTAGCGACGGCGACCGGTATGTGGTTTGATGACAGCAACCAATTACTGTTTGGTTTAGCGATGGGTGGTTTGCATGAAAACGCTTGTCATCGGTGGGAGCGGCGCCACGGGGGTGCCGGTGTTGCAGGGCCTGCTTCAACGCGGTCACGACGTGACGATGCTGCATCGCGGGGTGCATGAACCCGCTGAGCTGCCCGACGTTCCGCACATCCACGCCGATCCGCATTTCCCGGAGACCCTCGCCGAGGCGGTTGGCAACCGTTCCTTCGACGTGGTGCTAGCGATGTACGGCCGAGTCACCGCGATCGCGGAGGTCTTTGCGGGCCGGTGCGGGCATTTGATCAGCATCGGTGGGGTGCCCGCCTATCGCGGTTGCCTGCAACCGGAGACGGTCACCCCCTACGGCATGGCGCTCAACGCGCGCGAGGACGGGCCGCTGTCCGACGGAACGGAACCGGTGCCCCGCTTCGCAGGGTTGATCCGCGCGGCCGAGCGCGCGGTCCTCGATCGGGCCGCGGCGGGCGCGTTCCGCGGAACCGTCATCCGCTATCCGGCCATCTACGGGCCCCGCAACCTGGTGCCGTGGGAATGGTCCGTGATACGTCGAGTCCAGGACGGCCGGGCCCGGATGATCCTTCCCGACAACGGTTTATGGATCATCTCGCGGTCCGCCGGGCAAAACGCCGCCGAGCTGGTGCTCAGGGCCGTCGACAACCCCGAGATCGCCAACGGCCAGGCATACAACGCCGGTGACGATGACCAATTCACCGTGCGGCAGTGGGCGGAGGCGGTCGCGCAGATCATGGGCGGCGACCTTGAATTCGTCGGGATCCCCAGCGAGCTGGCGGGTTCGGCGCTCGTCGAGCTGCTGCCGCCCACCGGCCGGCCGCACATCCTGTTGGACAACACCAAGGCCAAGCGGGAGCTGGGTTACCGCGAGGTCATCCCGGCCCGCGACGCCATGATCGAGGCCGTCGAGTGGCTCATGGCGCACCCGGTCACCCCGGAGGATTATCCGCTTTATCCCGCGAGGTTCGACTACGCAGCCGAGGACCGGCTGATCGAAGCTTACGCGCAGGCGGTGGCCTGGGTGCGTGACCAGGCTCCTGACGAGGCCCCCGACGTCCGCCACCCGATGCCTCACCCGAAGACCGTTTCGGTCGGCCGAGACGAAGGCGGCCGCTGACCCGTGACCAGGAGGTATCCGTGAGCACCATGTGGCGTCGATTCCAGGATCTGGTCGGCATCGCGCACCCGATCATGCAGGATGGCATGGGCCCGTCTCCGACCACGCAGCTGGCCGCCGCCGTGTCGGCCGCCGGAGGTCTGGGCACCGTCAGCTGTCCTTCCATCGTCAACAGCTCCGAGCAGTTCCTGCGCGAAGGCTTTCGGGCGGCGATCGAGCAGGTGGCGGCGAGCACCGATCGGCCGTTTGCCGTCAATGTGCCGGTCGGTCGGACCGCCGACGGTGAGCTGCTGCTGGTGAGCCGCATCTGCATCGACGAGGCCATCGCGGTCAAACGCGACGGCGGCCGGACCGGAGAGCAGCTCCGCGCACTGGTCACCTCGGCCGGCTTCGCCGGCGAGTTCGGCTCGGCCATCCGGGAATCCGGCCTGGTGCACATGGCCAAGGTGGGCTCGGTCCGGCACGCGGTGAAGGCCGCAGAACACGGGGCCAACGTCATCATCGCCTCCGGCTACGAAATGGGTGGGCACACCCACGCCAAGGCCGTCCACACCATGGTGCTGGCCCCCCAGGTGATCGATGCGCTCGACATTCCCGTCGTGGTTTCAGGCGGGATCTGTGATGGTAGGGGACTGGCCGCCGTGCTGGCGATGGGTGGTGCCGCCGCCGCGATGGGCACCCGCTTCATCGCCACCCAAGAGCACCAATGGCACTCGGCGTACAAGCAGCGCATCGTCGATTCGCAGGAGTGGGAGGATGTCGTCTATGGCGGGATCTACGCCCCCATTCGTGGCTTGCGCAACAGGGGTCTGGAGAGCATGGAGGATAACCGAAAGACCATGTCGCCCGAAGATTTCCAGGTATGGGAGGAAGAGCAGATCCGCAAGGCTCAGCGCGACGGCGACGTCGAGAACGGCCTGATGGTGGCAGGCCAGGTCGCCGCGGCTGTGCATGACATCCCGACGGTCGCCGAGCTCATCGAGCGGATCATCACCCGGGCCCGCGGACTGCTCGGCGAGGCGGCGGTGGCGCTGGAGGAACCGGCATGCCGGTAACTGAGACCGTCCACGACAGCGGCGGCTTGGCCGGCGTCGCGGAACTGGTCGTCGAGAGCCCGCCGGTCAACGCGTACTCGATCACCGACCTCGCCCGGCTGGCCGACCTACTGCGCAGTTACGACAACCGCGATGAAGTCCGCGCGGTGCTGTTGCGGGCACGAGGCAAGGGGTTTTGCGGCGGAGGTGACCTCAAGGAGGTCCAGGGTCTGCCGGGATTTGACGGCATCCTGGGCCAGGCCAGGGGATCCCAGGACGCCAGTCTGGCCATCGCCGATTGCGCGGTGCCGGTCATCGGCTGCGTGCACGGCTACTGCATCGGCGTCGGGGTGCTGCTGGCGGGCACTTGTGACGTGCTCGTCGGTTGTCAGGGAACACGATTCGTGCTCGCCGAGGTCGACAATGGCGCGACCACCGGCGGTGTACAGGCGCTCGGCCTGCTGCCGGAACGCCGGATGCGTACTGCGATGTTCACCGGCGAGCCGTTCGACATCGCCGAGCTGCATGGTTACGGCAGCGTCTACCACGTGGCGGCGACGGCCGACGCCGCGGTAGCCAAGGCGGTGGAAGTCGCGACGACGATCGCGGGTAAGGCGCCGCGGGTCATCCGGGCCATGAAGTTGGCGCTCAACAACACCGCGGGCCGCGACCTGCGCCGACTCTATCGGCAGGAAATGAGCTACACCTTCGAGCTGAACATGCTCGGTGACGCCAGCAAGGCTCGCCAGACCTTCTTGGACGGTGTCCGTGACGGCTATCTGGGTGACACCGCCGCGCCGCGCTGATCAACCGCCCGCGGTGACGGGCTCCAACCGGATCGGCAACGACTCGGCGTAGCCGCTCAGCACCCGTGGTCCGGGTGTGAAGGTCGCGGGCATTGCGACGTAGCCGTTGACCAGTGGGATGGTGGGGTAGTGGCGCACCTGGTCTCTGTCGATGCGATAGTCCGGAAGCCGGCGCAGCACTTCTTCCAGCAGAACCGCCATCTCCACCGGTGCGAGAAACGCCCCGAGGCAGCGGTGCATCCCGAACCCGAAGGACAGGTGCTTGCTGTTGTTGGCGCGGTCGAGTTTGACCAGCTCCGGGTCGGCGAAGACGTCGGGATCGTAGTTGGCCGAACCCAGCGCCAGCCATACCCGGTCTCCCGGCTCGAGGTGCCGGCCGCCGATGTCCACCGGCCGCGCGACCGTGCGGGCGACGCCGGGGCCGGGGGTGAAGTAGCGCAGCATCTCGTCGACGGCGGCGGGGATCAGGGTGGCGTCGGCCGCCAATGCGGTTCGCTCGTCGGGATGCTCGTCGAGGTAAAGGAACATGCTGGCGATCAGCGCGGTGGAAGTATCGATACCGCCGTTGAGCAACATAAACAGCAGTTCGGTGACCAGTTCGTCGTCAATGGGTGCGCCGTCGACCTCCGCGGTGAGCAGCGCGTCGGTTAGATCACCCCGGGTGCCTGCCGTCGACCGGCGCTCCCGGACGGTGTCGCGCACGTCGTCCAGCAATCCCGCGAGCTGGTGGGCTGAGCCCTTCTCCCGGTAGACGGCCTTGTGCAGGATTGTCGCGTAGTCGTTCCACTTCTCTAGTGACAGGCCGAAGTAGTCCAGCGAGATCATCGCGGGCAACGGATTGGCGACGTCGTCGACGAAGTCGAGGTTACCGGCCTCGATGACCCGGTCGACGGTCCAGGACACGATCTCGCGCATCCGCGGCCGGTACCTGTCAATGGCCTTACGCGACAACCAGGGAGCCAAGACCTGTCGGTAGTTCTGCGATTGGGGCGGGTCCATCTCCATCATCCCCATTCGGACCGGGTTGGTCGGCACCGTGACACCGCCGCGTACGACGTTGTCACCGAACGTCAGATCGCGCCCGCAGACGAATGTGTCGTGATCCCGCAGCACACGTTTGGCGTCGTCGTACCGGGTCAGGATGAAGAAGCCGCCGTGCCGGTCGCTGTGCGCCACGGGGCAGGTGTGGCGCATCCCGGCGTAGATCTGCCGCCACTGCTCCGCGAACTCTTCAGAATGGTGGTCGAACTGCTCCACAGTGATCTCCGGTTATCGATAGGGTCCCCTCGTCCGAGTGCGAGAGGTGATGTCGCCACAGTATCGAACGGCGTTAGATATAACAAGGTTCGTGCCTTCGTCAAACGTCGACGAATTGATGTTGGTGCACCCCCCCGCGGCCGCCACAATGTCCGTGCGTGCTCGGCGTTCCGTCATCGCGGTTGGCAGAAGGCTGTTCGTGGCGAGTTGACTGTCGGTCGTGAGTGTCTCTGGGCAGTCGGCGAGCAAAGGCTAGTTACCGATCAGCTGGTGCTTGCGGGATTCGGGCGCCAGGGCGTGAACACCCACGCTTCTTACCACCGACCATCTGACACACACGCCTCGTCAGGTGTTCGATGTGGGCGCGAACAGTGCTGCATGACCACACGCAGACGGGGATGGCAACTTCGTCGTTCTCATCGCTTGACGGCCCCGATTGACGTCGATTATGTTTAATCGAACAATGATGGATTGATGGCGTTTGCTAACGCGGTAGGCCGAACGCTCGACGTCTGGGAGCCTGTGGTCCTGCACTCCTGCGCGATAGATGGGAACGATATGACCACGAACATGGTCCGCGGACCCATCGAACTAGCTGGCGTGACTGTTCCGAACGACGCAGCGAATCTCCACCCTGATCGTTGCGATGACCCCACCACCCCCAACGGCGGTTGCGACGAGAGGCGACGGATCTTCGGTGCCGGACCACACGATTGTGCTGGAGAGCGCCCCGCTGATATGCGCCAGGCGATCGAGGAAATGCTCGCCACATTCCCCGATCTGCGCCTCGCCGACGGATCGGCGGCCATCCGGGGGTCTGGTGTGGGCCGCCGGGGCGTGCACCACCTGCCCGTCCAGTTCGTCCCCGTCAGCGAGGAAGCCACCGTATGACCGAGTCGCCCGACAACGAGATCCTGTCCCACTTCGACGTCTTCAACCCCGACCATTCCCGTCGGAAGTGGGAGATCCTCAGTCAGGCGCGCGAAAAGTGCCCGATCATGAACACCGACGCGGACGGCGGGTACCACATCATCACACGTTACGCCGACATACGCACCGTCCTCGAGCACCCCGATACTTACTCCTCATCGTCGCCGTCGATCAATCCCGCTCCCGTCCGACTGCCGCCGCTCGATTCCGACCCGCCCCTGCACCCGGATTTTCGTCAGATCCTCAACCCGTTTCTGTCGCGGAAATACCTGCTCACTAGGGAGCAGGAAATGCGGGATCTCGCCGCCGAGACGATCGACGGGTGGATCGATGACGGTCGGTGCGAGTTCATCGACGATTTCGCGATCCCGTTCTCCTCGGGTGTGCTCTCCCGTCTCATATTCGATGAAGGCGACGAAGGACAGATCGCCATCGGGGTGCGGATCATCAACCGGATTGTGAAAGACCAGTCGCCGGAGGCCATGTTCGACATGGCGATGTTGTGCGCGACTTATCTCGCGCGCCGGGAAGAGGACGACCGGCCACGAGATGATCTGCTCGGTGCGCTGCTCGACGCGCAGGTCGGGGGGCGAGAACTCACCGACGATGAGCGGCTCGGCGTGGTGACCGTGCTGTTTTTCGGCGGCCTCGATACCACCCGTGCGGCCATCGGCAACATCATGGTCAACCTGGTGGCGAATCCTGAGCTGGAGGGTCGGATACGAAATCCGTCATGGGTGCGCCATGACATGGACGAGTTCCTTCGGTACGAATCGCCGGTGACGTTCATGGCACGGGTGGTCACCCGCGAGACGGTCCTCGGCGATATTCCGCTGAGTCCGGGGGATCGGGTATTGGTCCACTTCGCTTCCGCCAATCGGGACTCGGCACAATTCGCCGACGCCGATCAGTTGCGGTTCGACCATCGCCGCGGTGGCAACGCCGCATTCGGTCTCGGCATTCATCGGTGTGTGGGTTCGAACCTGGCCCGCCTCCAGCTGACGATCGCCTGGGACGAACTTCTGAAGCGGTGTACCAACTTTCGGTTGGCTTCAGGCACTGAGATCGAGTACGCCACAGGTCAGGTCCATGGCCCCGAGCACCTACCGATCGTCTTCGACCGAGTCTAAGCAGGCTTATGGATTTGGGGACGGTCGGGTTGCCATGGTGACGAGCGCATGATCCAGGCTCGTAGTTCTTCCCGCTTACTGTAAGTAAGACGAGTCACCAATTTTCATACCGCATGTGCGCCGACGCGGCAGATTTCACTGCTGCATCCGGCGTCCGATCAGTGATGGGCCGAGTCGGCGAGGCGCATGTCTCTACGCCAATGTACTGGTGGGATATCTGTAGGTTTAATGCCGGCAGGTGCGGCGACGACGCCGGGGATGGACTGGATGAGGCAAATAGCGAAGCCCACGTAACCGGGAGCGCCGGTCTCGCCGGCCATGTTGTCCAAGTTAGTGAGGGTGGGTTCGATGCTCAGGACGGTCTTGGTCGAGGGCCGCCCCTCGATCGAGAAGATCCATTGGCACTCTGCGGTGACATGTTCGGGCTTCATGACTGGGGTTAGATACCAGCCGACGCGCATGACGATGAACGGCTCATCGCCCACGTAGCCTGTGGATTCGTAGGCGACTCGACCTACGCGACCGGGTTCGATCGTTAGGATCGGTGACTCCAGACGTTGAGGAGCAGGTTCGGAGAAGGATGTGGCTTCGATACGCGAGAGTTCGACTCCCACCTCTTCCGCCACGTGTTCAATCATTTGGAACCAATACTGCTTCTGATACCAGAGCGCGGGGCTGTCCTCCGTCATAGCCTGTGCGGGATCACCGTTTAGGCCTATCACCTGCAGGATGCCGGGATTGGCCTGCTGGACGCAGTCGAAGTACTCCTCGATCTTGATCTGCCGAATGTCGTTGGAGTAGCCGGTCAGCGTCATCGCTAGGCGGTGGGTGACGAAGTCTGGGTTCGCTCCGCCGGCATAGAAGGTGCCACCACCGCTCTCAGCGGCCTGCTGAATTCGCTTCTCAAACTCGGGGTCACGCGCCTTGAGGTTGTTATACGGGTGCGAAGTGATCACGTTGTGGCCGGCTTCGAGCAAATCGACCAAGTCGTCGATGGTGTTGGCGCCGGGATAGTCCAGCGCCGTGTGGATGACCACGTCACAACCCAAGTCAAGGAACTCCTTGCGGTTCGTGGTGGTCGTCACGCCGATTGGCTCGACGCCGACAACGGTGCCGATGTCCCGCCCACTCTTGGCATCGGAGTAGACGAATGCGCCGACAATCTCCAACTCCGGAAGCCGGATCGCCTCACGCACGCAAATAGACCCGACATCGCCTGGTCCCCACACTGCGACCCGGTACGGAGCTCGCATGACATACCCCCCTCGTAGCTGCTACAGCGCGGATCCGGACTCGGGGAAGAGTGTAAGTGTTTTCGAAGGATGATTCAATACTGTTCCTCGACGTGTAGCGGGGGTGAAAATCATTGTGGCCCATGCAGCGCGCTGGTCGGGAGCGCGGCGGCATTGTGCCGTATGGCTCAGATGAGGAGCTCGAACAGGCCGAGTGACGATCGACTGTGATCGATGAATCGCTTCTCGTCCTCGTAGGCGGTCTCGGCGATCTCCGGTTGGGCCATCGTGCTGGTGAACGCCGCCAGGGAAGTGAAGGAAATGGAAGCAGCGCCATCGAAGTCCGCGTGCCCGATTCCGGATCTTGTTGCCACCTGGGCGGTGGCATCCGGGTCAGTGTGCAGTTGCCGGTAGCCTGCCAGCCCGGGCATCGTGATCGCCAAGGGTGCATGGTGATTCAGCCAATAGTCGTGACATTGTCCTCGCGACAGCGTCGGTTGTCGTCGAAGTGCCAGAACAAGCCTCAGTCGGGCGTCAGGTTCTTCGGAAAGCAACCGATGTTCGTGCCCGACAATCACCGCAGAGCGAGCGAGGTCAACGCCGTCGATGTCGGCGAGAACGGCTGCCGTCACGTCAGGATCTCCTTCGAGGATGTCAACGACCGCTTCAAACGATGGGGCCGCGCCGCCACCAGAGCGGTGGTCAGTTCTGGTGGGGTCATCGGCTAATCGAACCGACGCTTGCAATTGGGTCTTGCTTCGCTGCTGTACGACTGTGCTGAGCGAGGCGATCAGATCCTTGCGATCATCAACAGGAGAAATCAATAACCGACCGATTGATGTAGGACTTTTCATATCACCACCGTAGTTTCCATTATGCCCAAGGCCTTGTGGTCATCGGGGCATGGCCAGTTTCAGTGAGGCTGTCCAGTAGGTGCCGTGTTGCAGAGGCGACGATCGGAGCAGTGGCGCCCGCTGCCGCGAAGGGGCCCGGTTGAGGAGACCTCAGTAAACCGTCATTACCGCTGGGTTTCCGGCGCGGGTGATGAGCACAAGCTTCCGAGACGCAATACGCCATCCTGCCTCCGTTCGCTCATAATGGTCGGTGTAGGTACCTGTCACGGTGAACGTGTCGTTTTCCAGAACAGGAAGTGCTACTTCGTTCGCGACATGGTGTGCGGTCACGTGTATCAGGCCGTCGGCCTGATCGGCATTGATGCCGCGAAAACGGTAGGTGTGAATCAAGTGTTGGGTCGCTTGGCAGGACGATGCCGACGTCCGGAAAAAGTTCACAATGGCGTCGATGCCATGATGGGGGGTCGAGCCGTCGTATTCGATCCGGGCGTCCACGGTGAAGACGTCGCGTAAAGCGTCGCATTGCCTGAGGTCGATGGCAAATGCGTAGTCGGAGATGAGGTCTCGCAGTTCAACTCGGTCCTGGATCGGTAATGTCATGGTTCCTCATTCATCATTGTGTGCGGTGCGGGCGGCGATCGTCGGCGCACACGAGGTAATTGGCCCGGCCGCCGCGCCGCGTGCATTCCTCACCTCAGCGTTAGTTGTCGAGGTAGGCGTCGCGCAACCGCTGCCGGGAGACCTTGCCGGTGACGTTGCGGGGAAGCTCAGCAACGAGCGTGAGCTGCTTGGGTAATTTGAACCGCGCCAGTTTGTCGCCGGCGAAGGTATGCAGATCCGCAAGGGTTGGGGTGGTACCGGCGACCGGCACAACCACCGCCAATCCGACCTCGCCCCATTTGTCGTGGGGTACGCCGACGACAGCGATCTCGGCCACCGAGGGATGCAGGCCAAGGACGGCCTCCACTTCGGCCGGGTAGACGTTCTCCCCGCCTGACTTGTACATCTCCTTGGTGCGACCGACCGGATAGTAGAAGCCATCGGTATCACGCCAGGCTGCGTCACCGGTACGGAACCAGTCGCCGGTAAAAAAGTCTTCGCGATCCTTACGCCAATAACCCACCGTGATGCTCGGTCCGCGCAGCCAGATCTCACCGGTCTGGCCGTCGGGCACATCGTTGCCCGACGAGTCGACCAAGCGGATATCGGTGTGGACCGCGCCACGACCCGTGGAACCCTGCAATGCTTTGGGTAAGGAAGCCGCCTCGTCGTCCAGTGCCGTTGCCAAGGGCCCCATCTCGGTGCCGCCGTACTGGGGCTGGAGTGGGATGCCACGGTCGGCCCAGGTCTGGAGCAATTGGGGCGTTGCGATTGCTCCGGCGATGAGGAAGTGACGCGCATGGCTGAAGTCGGCCTCGGTGAACTCCGGCAGACCCGCCATCGCCTCGTACATTAGTGGGATCGCGGCAAAGTGAGTGACCGGCGGCGTGGAACCGGTAAGCGCAGCTAGCACCCGGTCGGGTACGAACCTGGTCATCGTCGTGACTGCACCACCGAAGTACAGGATCGGGTTAGCCAGCACGTTCAGACCGCCGGCGTGAAACAGCGGCATGGGGTTCAGTTGGTGGCAGTCCGGCTGGGAGAAACCGGTGGTGTGGGCGCCGTTTAGCGCTTGCCAAGCGAGTGTGCCGTTGGTGGACAAGGCGCCTTTCGGCTTGCCGGTGGTACCGGACGTATAGAGGATATGAGTCGTATCGTCGAGGTTGATATCGGCGCGCGGCGGCAGGTAATGGGCGGTCGCGACGGCGTCCTCGAAATCGACGATCCCGGCGCGTGAGGCCGTGCACCACGCGAGCCGCTGCCGGATGTGTGCCTTGTCGGCCACCGCCGCGGCGGTTTCGGCCCAGACAGCGTCGTGGATCATCACGGTGGGTTCGGCGTCTACGCAGATCTCCGCCATCTCGTGGGCCGTCAGCCGCCAATTCAGCGGTACGAAGAGTGCTCCAAGCCGCATCGCCGCGAACTGGGCTTCGAAGACGCGGGGGTCATTCTCGGCGATGGCGGCGACACGGTCTCCCTTGCCGACACCGAGATCGCGGAGAACCGCGGCGATGCGGCCGACGCGGGCATCCAGCTCGCTCCACGTAATACGCCGGCCGTCCTCGACGCAGCCCAAGACCAGTGCGTCGGGTCGGTGGTCGGCGTGATAGGAGACCCAGTCGTGACCACCGAATCCCATGCCCTGTTCTCCGATCATCTGTGTTTGGCAGGTTTCACTAGACGAACGTCCAGCGCCGACGGGCTCACTTCCCCTTGCTCAAACTAGCCTAATGTTGTTAGGTTTGCCTAGCGGCGTCGCCTGGTTAGCGGCTGCGTTCGCGGGCGGGATGCAGGACCGGGATCGAAGCTGTCGCAAACGCCTCGTTGCCCGCCGTAGCACCCGAGCGTCGCCAACACGGATAAGGATCTCGTCATGGCATTTCATCATGTCGCCGTCGCGTCGAAGGACGTCAAGAAATCCCATAAGTTCTATACCGAGGTAATGGGCTTCACGCTGAAGAAAGTGGTCAAGCGCCAGACTCCGGAGGGCGGCTGGACCAAGCACATCTTCTACGACACCGGGGACGGTGAACTGTTCGCGATCTGGGACCTCCGGGGCATCGAGGGGGTCGTCGTCGAAGCAGGCCAGTGGCAGGGCGGCATGGGCGGCGGCCTGCCCTACTGGATCAACCACATTGCTTTTGACTGCGGCGACATCGGCGCCCTGGAGGAACGCAAGCAGCGCTGGCTTGACTACGGCTACAACGTGGCCGAGGTCAAGCACGAGTTCATTCACTCCATTTACACTCGGGACCCTGACGGCACACTGGTCGAGTGGACCTTCGACACGCAGCCGCTGACTGAGGCGGATGAGCAGGAGGCCGTCAAGCTGCTTGCGGACGACACCCCGGCCCAGGTTCCCGATTACGAGAGCGTGAATCACCGGTCGCCGTATTTCGCCGCGCGCCTCGAACTGGAGAAGCGGGACGCAGAGTTGGCCGCGGCCGAATCTTCCCCAAAAATTAATCAACATTAGCTTAGTTGCGAGGTCGGTGGGCCCCCGAGGTCAGCTAGCTCGGCTGGTTCCGGATTGCCTGGCAACGAATCCAGTAAGGAGACGGCGAAACATGGTCACGATGACGATCAACGGGAACAGAGTCCGCGCTCAGTCGACCTACGATGTCATCAATCCTGCGACAGGCAAAGTGCAGGCTCAAGCGCCGGACTGCTCGGCGGAACAACTCAACGAAGCGCTCGAAGCTGCGGAAGCCGCCGGGAATTCATGGCGGGTGAGCGAAGGCGAGCGGCGCAAAGCGATGCTGCGGCTTGCGGACGCGATTGCTGCCGCGAGCGACGATCTTACGACGGCGCTGATCGCAGAGACGGGCAAGCCTGCATCGCTGGCAGTCACTGAGCCGGACGTATGTGTTGCTTGGTTGCAGGTGTTCGCCGGAATGGAATTTCCGCGACGCGTACTGCAGGACGACAGCAAGGCATTGATCGAAGTCGCATATCGACCGATCGGTGTTGTTGGTGCGATCACGCCGTGGAACTTCCCACTAGGCCTGGCGATGTGGAAGATCGCACCCGCGTTACTCGCCGGCAACACTGTCGTCGTCAAGCCCTCACCCTTCACGCCGATGGCCACTCTGTTGTTGGGTGAGATCATGGGCGAAGTGCTGCCGCCGGGCGTGGTGAATGTGGTCTCCGGTGGAGACGATCTTGGACGTGCACTGGTCGCCCACCGACTTCCCCGCAAGATCACCTTCACTGGTTCGGTCTCCGGTGGCAAGAGTGTTGCGGCAACGGCGGGCGCCGACCTCAAGAGAGTGACGTTGGAGCTTGGCGGCAACGACGCGGCTATCGTCCTGCCC
Source organism: Mycobacterium sp. pUA109 (assembly GCF_041287095.1). NCBI lineage: Bacteria > Bacillati > Actinomycetota > Actinomycetes > Mycobacteriales > Mycobacteriaceae > Mycobacterium > Mycobacterium sp. pUA109. The sequence continues at coordinate 87,809 of NZ_JBGGKS010000017.1, forward strand.
GATGCTGATCTGGCATCGGTGGTCCCGAAGATTCTCGGCACCGCCTTCTTCAACACGGGTCAGGCATGCGCGCTGCCCAAACGGGTCTACGTACCTGACTCGCTTTACGTCGCGGCGGTCGAGGCGTTTGGCGCGGGGGCCTCCGCGATCGCCGTGGGCGATCCGACAGATGCGAACACGCAGATGGGGCCACTTTCCACCCGGCCGCAATACGAACGAGTAAAGGGCCTAGCGCAGGACGCCGTCGCAAGGGGGGCACGCGTCGTCACCGGCGGTAGCGCGATCAACGGACCGGGCTACTATTTTCAGCCCACCATCCTGGCAGATGTCACCGAGGGTGTGCCCGTCGTCGATGAGGAGCAGTTTGGCCCGGTGTTGCCGATCCTGCGTTACTCGCGGATTGAGGATGCGGTCGAGCGGGCGAACAGCACGATGTACGGCCTGTGCGGTTCGGTGTGGGGCGCGGACGAGGATGCGGCGCGCGATATCGCTGAGAACCTCGAATGCGGTACAACGTTCGTGAACACCCATGCGGCATTACTGCCGACAGTGCCTTTTGGCGGCGCCAAGTGGAGCGGCGTCGGTGTGGAGAACGGGGTGGAAGGATTGTTGGCGTTCACGGAGTCGCAGGTGGTTCATACCGATCGCGTCTGATGCGGTCTGTATCGGCGGGGTTGGTCTTGGAGTTCTCGTCGAACCGCTGGTCGGGGTCACGCCATTCTTCCCAGAAGAGCAGGCGCGCACGGAAACCGGGGTGGCTCACCCGATCCAGCGCCGTGAGCCCTGCGTTGGCGATCGCCGGGATGCCGACCAGCTTGTGGAAGAACCGACCGCGCCGGTACTCACGACCCCACGTCGCCTGGACGCGCTGCTGATAGTTGGTGAAGTCGTCGGGCCCGCCGTTGGTTAACGCCGCGATAGCGCACTCACCGGCAGCCAGCCCGGACTGCAGCGCCTTGGAAATACCTGCGCCTGACACCGGCCTGGCAGCACCGAGCGCGTCGCCGGCGAACAGCACACCCGGTCGCCACGGCGGCCACGTGGTGAAGCCCATCGGCAGCCGCCAGGCTTGCAGGACTTTAGATTTCTTCAGCTCCTCGATCGGCGGCAGCTCCCATTCAGTGGGCAGAGTGTCGAGGAAATCACCCAGAAATTCGGTGGCGTTAATGGCCTGCCAGTTTTTGTAGCTGTTGACGTAGCCGAGCCCGATATTGACGCGGCCCCCGCCGAGCGGGAACACCCAGCCGTATCCGGGGAGCTGATCGCCCTGGAACCTCAGCTTCAAATAGATGTCGAGGCTGTCAGCGTCGGGCCGGTTGGCCGACATCTCGGCGCGGATCGCGATCGCGGTGTAGCTCTTGTGCGGTGAGTCGCACCGGAGCGCCCGCCGGACGGGTGAGTAGGCGCCGTCGGCGGCGATCACCGCGTCGGCGGCCACCCTCTCCCCACTCTTGAGCGTCACCCCGCTGACCCTGCCTTCGCCATCCACGATCGGTCCGATGACCTCAGCGGACTGGCGCACTGTCGCACCCGCGGACTCGGCGTTGTTGAGCAGCAAAGCGTCCAGCGCGCTGCGACGGACGACGTGACCGTGGTCGGGCATTCCCGGGCGACGCGGGAACGACAAATCCCATTCGGTCGGGCTGAAAATCTTGGCTCGGTTAACGCGGTGGAACTTGGCGACTTCGCCGGCGAGGCCGATTTTCTGCAGATAGCTGACGGCGCGCGGGGTCAGGCCGTCACCGCAGGGTTTGTCACGCGGAAAGCTGGCCTTGTCGAGAACAACCACCCGAGCCCCGGCCTGGGCGGCCTGCCATGCCGCCGCCGAACCCGCCGGGCCACCGCCAGCAACCACCAGATCGTATCGCTGTACCACTTGGTCGCCTCCATCCCGGGTTGGTTCAGGCCGGTCCCTTTTCGGTGATCGCCTTCGCCGCTGATCCCAGACATGCCAGCGAGGCACTGACCATCAGGACCGCACCCAACGACGAGATCTTGCCGCGCCGCCTCGCGATCCCGGTGGCCACGATGTCGGCGACATCGCAGGCCGCGGCGACTCCCAGCATCTTGCGTCGATGCAGCCCATTGGTGACAAGGGGGCCTGCGGCCAAAGCGAAGTCACGCGTACCACCCAGGCGCAGATACAACGCCGCACTGACGTCTTTTGACGCGTCGATGCCGAACAGCTTGCCGACGGTGATCGGCATTAGCCAACTACTGGCCCCGATCGCCGATCGCATGATGGCCAGGGCGTTCACTGTAGGGGTAGGCATGCTGAGTTCCTTCTCTCCGCGCGCGACATGATGCGGGGTAAATTGTCTGTGGATCGTCGGATGATCCACACCGACTTCACCTTCGGACTATCTGGTCCAAGATCGCGGACACGCGACCGAATGGTCACACCGGTGTGCGGATCTCCGTTCCAGCAGCTTACCAAGCGGTGCTCGGTTATGGTGGTTTTGGGTCCCGGCAGCATCTTTCATGTGGCGCTTCCGCCCCAGCCGTAGCGCGCGACGGGGCGGACCCAGTCGAGGTGCAGCGAATCGACTGACTGACGCCCTTCGACGATGGCGATCTCCAGCCGCCGCGGCGAGTTTGCATCGCCGATCACTCGCACCACAGGGCAAATCCCCGCCAGCTCCTGCTGCAGTTTCCGATCTGGGATCCCTCCGCTCATCAGGACCACATCATCGAAGGCGAGCGCCTGCATCCGGTGCGGGGCCTCAACTGGGGCCACTTGGGCCGATCCGGGCGCGAGCTGGTGGAGCACCGTTCGTGGGAAAAACGTGAAGTCGCCCTGCAACAGCTTCGCTAGAAGTGGGCTGCCGATCATCTCCCAGCGCATCTCCAGATTTGCCGCCACCACGGCGTATCGGCTCACCATCAGCACGCGGTGACCGGTGTCGATGAGCCGTTGTGCGACGTCGGTACTTTCGTAGTGGCCGTTCTCGTCGAGCAGCAAGACGGTATGTCCGAGGTCGGCTCCACGGAGGACGTCGCCGCCGGTGTGCACAGTGACCTGGTCGATCCCGGGAAGTGGCAGGTTGGGTCGCAAAGTCTGGAATCCATCACGGCGGGGGGTAATGCCCGTCGCGACGACCACTGCGTCGGGTGACAGCCCCCGTACCGTCTGGACGTCGGCGCGGGTGCGTGGCCGGACATCTATGGCGTGTAACCGCATTTCGTTGGCGTAGAAGGCGAGCAAGCCGGCGACCTCGGGTCGGGTGGGCGGCACTAGCCGCAGCTGCCCACCCAGCGCGTCGTCCGCTTCGAGCAAAGTCACGCGGTGACCCGCGATCGCCGCGCTGCGCGCCGCCTCCAGGCCCGCCGGGCCGCCCCCGACCACGACCACCCGCAGGCCCGGCGCGTGCCGTGAAATGGCATTGTCACCGTGCGTCAACTCACGGCCGGCGGCGGGGTTGATGGTGCACATGGCCCGCCCACGGGTGTTGAGTCCTCCGGCGCAGCTCTGCAGGCATGCGATGCAGGGGCGGATCTCGGCGCTACGACCGCTGATCGTCTTTGTGATCAATTCGGGCTCGGCCAGGGTGGCGCGGACCATCGAAACGAGGTCAGCGACGCCGGAGGCCACTATCTGATCGGCTTGTTGCAAGGTGGTGATCCGGCCGGCGACGATCGTCGGCAGGGAGGTAGCGCGGGTCATCTGCTCGCTGATGGGCAGCATGTAGCCCGGGGCCAGATGGGCGCCGCCGATCAGCAGGTCGCGTGCGTAATGCGACCCGAGCGACACGTCCACGAAGTCGATCAGGGCGTCACGTTCCAGCATCGAGATGAGTGTGATCAGATCCGACGGAGTGGTTTGGTCTTTCGGACCGTCGGGGGATATCCGCAGGCCAACCGGATAATCCGGACCAACCGCGGCCCGTACCGCCTCGAGGACTTCCACCAGGTAGCGCGCGCGATTCTCCAACGGACCACCGTAGTCGTCGTTACGCAGATTGGTCGCAGGCGACAGAAAGCTGGAGAAGAGGTAGCCGTGCCCCGCGTGCAGTTCGATGCCGTCGATCCCTCCTTCGCGGGCACGGAGAGCGGCGCCAACGAAGGATTCAGTCAACTCGTCCATCATGCAGTGGGTCATTGGCATCGGCAGCATGCCCAGCCCCGGGTCGGGGACATGCGACGCGGCCCAGGGCGCCGAGCTATCCAACGCTATCTGCGTCGGACCGCCGTGCCAGATCTGCTGAAACAGCCGCATCCCCTTCGCATGAACTGCAGTGGTGAGCTTCGTTAACCCTGGCAGGACGCGGTCACTGCTCAGGTCGAGCATCGCGGGGGAACTCCAGTGGATCTGCGCGACGTCGGCGAACGCGAGCGCGACCCGGCCCTGAGCACGGGCGACCAAGAACGCGATCATGTCGTCGCTCACCAACTGGTCCACTGCGAGTCCACTGCCCTGGGAGGTGCGCACCACCCGATTGCGTAGCTGCACGGGGCCGATCCGCATTGGGCTCAGGACATGCTGGTAAGCGCTCATCGGGGAACCGGAGTGAACACCACCTCGAGCTTCGCGGGCCCACGGGTGTTGCCGCCGCCACTCCATTCGGTAGCTGTGGCGCGACCCTCGCCGGAGAGGGCGTAGTCGATCGTCGGACAGCGAACGGTCATCGGGTCGTCAGCTGTCATCAATTTCTCCTCGGGCTGCGATACTCCAGCTGGGACGCGTGATTGAGTTAGGCCGGTTTCGGGCCAGGCGACGTGAGCACCGATCTCGATCGAGACATCCGCCGAACGCGTCACCGCCAATCATCGACGGCTACGACATCGTGGGGTTCAGCACTTTGCCCATGATCCGGATGGCAGTAATCTAACGATGTTTGGCCTGCGGAGTCAAGAGGACAAGTCAACCCCACGCGGATACTCAGGCTATGGCTGGTTCAGTATCCGACGGTGAAGCGTCGGCGTGGGTGTTTGGGATTCTCCACCTCATCCACCACGGCGACGGCAAGGTCGGCGGCGGAGATGTGCGAGACACCTGCCGCATCGACGATGAGGTCGTCATCGGCGGTTCGATAGTTGGCGGTGCGTGGTCTGTCGAACTCGATCGAGGCGGGGGGCGAGACGACGGTCCACTCCAGTTCCGCCGGGGCCACGTCGATCAAATCGCGCAGCGCCGCACGGAATCCGAGCGACTCCCGCTTGGCGGCCTCGGGGAAATTTGGGGTGTCTACCAGGTCGATGCCTGCGGCACCCCGGAGGCTGCCGGCACCTCCGAGGGCGACGAGCCGTGCGCCCTCGCCAAGGGCGGCGCAAGCCGCCGTGTGCATCAGCGTTAGAGGGGTCCGGTTACGCTGGGCGGCGTCACGCAGTGCCACTGAGCACAGCACGACCTGCGTGCCCTGCGCGGCGTCCTTGAGGAAACTGCTATTGAAGAGGTCTCCGATCCGGTGATGTAGTGCCGCGTCAGCAGCAGGTAGGCTGGATCCGTCCCGTGCCACCGCCGTCACCTCATGGCCACGCTGACGTAACTCTTCTCGAATTGGCGCGCCGACCTTCCCGGTTGCACCTAACAGCAGCACATGCATAGAGGCCCCTATCCCGTCGCCGAGCTTTCAACCTAACGCCGCTTGAAACTGCAGGGCCAACAGCTAGCCGACCCATGATTGACGGTAACGTAGAGTATCAATCGTACTCGTCAAATGAGCGGTGCGCGCAGTCTTGAGGCGATTGTGATCCGCTACGGAGACAAACGCCTTCGTCTTCGCCGGTTGCGGGGCCCAAGCGAGCCTGGGAGTCCTCGTTATGGTGGCCGACGACTGGATCGGCAACTGCATCCGGGTATCGACGTTGATCTGTTGCGCGGCCGCGCACTGCTGTCCGACCTGGGGGGCGGCCCGTGAGCGCGGCACCGGGTGGGGTCGCTCCGATGGATGCTGCGCCGTCACCGGATTGCGACGTGGTGGTGATCGGGGCCGGGCACAACGGGCTGGTCGCCGCCAACTACCTGGCTGACGCCGGGCTCGACGTCGTCGTCCTGGAGCGGCGGCCAGTGATCGGCGGCATGACACGTTCCGACTACGCGATACCGACGGCGCCGCACCACTTGATTAACCACTGCGCAGTCGACCCCATCTTCTGGTGCAATAGCGTCCCGGCCGCCGAGCTGGCGCTCCACCAGCACGGCTTGCGCTGGGTGACGATCGATCCAGCCTTCGTTTACCTGCATCCCGACGGTGCCTCGATCGCCTTTTGGCGCGATCCGCAACGGACCGTAGCCGACATCCGCCGCTTTTCGCGCGCCGATGCCGACGCCTATCTCGAGCTGGCCGCACTCTTTACGGCGGCCTGTGATATTGCACTGCCCTTGTTCGCGACGAACCCACCGCGGCCCGATGTAACGGCGCTAGCGGGCGCGGCCCGCGGCGCACTGCGCCACCGTCGGCGGCTGGCAGACGTCGCGGCGTTCCTCGTCGGCTCCGGGCGCGATGTCATCGCCGACTTCGAGCACCCAGTCGTGCGCAGCGCGCTGCATGTCGCGTCGGGTTGTCTGTACCCGTCGTCGTATCCAGGCTCCGCTGTGCAGATGCTGATCCTCGCGTTCGTGCACCGCTTTGACTGCCTGCGCCCCCTCAGCGGCACCCAACGGATCCCCGATGCGCTACCGGCGTGCCGCGGCGGGCCTGCTGCCTGACGTCGCCGACATCGGCTTCTACAACGCGATCCCGACCGCGGCGGACCCCACTCAGGCGCCTCCGGGCGAGGATGCCGTCTACCTCATCAACATCACTACCCCCGCTCACCCGGAGCGCGGCTGGACGGCCGAATTGCGACAACGGGCGGTCACCGACACGGTCGACCGTGCCGCGGTGTTCTATGGCGACCTGCTGGAGCTGGAACTCGGGCGCTCGAGCTTTACCAACCAGGAGATGGCTGCCGAGATCGGAGCCGAGTCCCAGAGCCACGTAGCCTGGACGCTCAACCGAATGGGACCACTGCGCCCGGCCGCGGGTCTAGCGGCTCCCGGACGCCCGTCTTGGGCCTGTACTTGGGCGGTGCCGGTTCCCATCCCGGTGCCGCGGTGACCGGTACGCCGGGCCTGCTTGGTGCCCGAGCGATATTGCGCGACCTGCGTCGGGGCGGTGGCTGGCGAGCGTTCCGCCGCGGACGAGCCGCTCGAAGTGTCTCGTAGGTGCCGGGCCGGTTCACGCGACCACCAGCCGAGGCGGGGGCGGGTTGTGCATGTAGACAATCATCGTTAGATTAATCGCCTATGTGATCCCAGTTACTCGGTTCGCAAGGATGCGACACAGCCAGCTCATGGGCTTCGTAGAGACACCGGCGGTACAGCACATCAGGGAGGACGCGCGATGGCCGACACGACCAGCCGCGATGCTCAGCCGCCCGACGAAGGTGGGATCGCTGCCCTCTTGCCCGACTTCGACTTCTTCCAGCAGGAACAGAGCGACCGGTGGGAGGAGATACTCGGCTACGCGCGCCAGCACTGCCCGGTGCCACACACCTCGGCCACCGGTGGCTATTACATCGTGACCCGGTACGAGGACGTTCGGCGGGTACTCACCGACCCCGAGACCTTTTCCTCCACGGAGTACACCAACATCACCGGTAACGGCGGCGTGCTGCTGCCCCCTCTCGACACGGACCCGCCCCTGCAGCACGACTTCCGGCAGTTGCTGAACCCGTTCTTCCATCCGAAGCAGCTCGCGGCCAACGATGAGCGGGTACGCGATATCGCGGTCGCTGCGATGGAGACGTGGATCGGGTCGGGCCGGTGCGAAGCCATGCAGGACTTCACCAATCCCTACGTCACGAACGTGTTGGCATCGGTGATCTTCGAAGATCACGATGGGGGACTCTTCCGCGAGGCCGCAGCCTGCAACGAGCGCTTCATCACCGGCGACATTTCAGGGGTTCTGGATTTTTATCAGCTCATGGTCGGGTTCGTCGAAGAACGCACCGCTAGTTCGCGGCCGGGAGACATCGTCGAAGCCATCACGACCGGCACGGTGGCGGGCCGTCCGCTGACCGATGCCGAACGCGTCGGCGTGGTGCAAGTTCTGTTCATCGGCGGCTTGGATACCACGAAGGTCGCGATCGGTGACATGCTGCTACAACTCGCTGTCGATCCTTCATTCGAGCAGCGACTTCGTGGGCCCGGATGGGAGCGCACCGTCTTGGACGAATTTCTGCGCCACAGCTCACCGGTGGGCGCGATGGGACGCATCGTGACTCGCGATGTGGACCTCAACGGTGCCCAGCTGCACGCGGGTGACCGGGTACTCGTGCACTTCGCCAGCGCCAACCGGGACGCTGACGTTTTCGAGCGCCCAGACGAAGTCCGCTTCGACCGCGAACGAAATCCGCATGTCGCGTTCGGAATGGGCGTGCACCGCTGCATCGGGATGCACCTTGCGCGACAACAGATTCGCATCGCGATCGACACGCTACTCGAACGGATCACGAACATCCGGCTCGCTCCTGGGACGGAACTGTCCAGACGGCCCGGGATGAGTCGTCTCCTCAATGCACTGCCGATCGAGTTCGATGCCCGGTAGAGCCAGCATTGGAAGGTGTTCTCACCTGCCGGCCACCGCCGGTCTGCAGTTGCTTGGCGCTCTTGGCTTCCCTACTCATATAAGGAGAACCAGTGAAGACAACGGCGGCGATCCTGTGGGAGGTCGGACAGAGGTGGAGTGTCGAGGAAGTCGAACTCGACGATCCGATGCCCGGCGAGGTGCGTGTCAGGCTGGCCTCCAGCGGCCTGTGCCATTCCGACGACCATGGGGTGAAGGGAGACATGCCGATCGGTCTCCCGCTCGTCGGCGGCCACGAGGGTGCGGGGGTAGTTGAGGAGGTTGGGGCCGGGGTGACACGGCTCAAGCCGGGCGATCATGTGGTGATGGCCTTCATGCCGGCGTGTGGGCATTGCCGTTGGTGTGCCAGCGGCAACTCTGTGTTGTGCGACCACGGCGCCGTCATTATGGCTGGATTGCCCATCGCGGACGGCAAACCACGCACCCATGCCCGCGGGCAGGGACTGGGTCGGATGTCGCTGCTGGGAACCTTCAGCCCGTATGCCGTCGTCCACCAAGACTCGTGCGTAAAGATCGATGATGACATCCCGCTGGAGTTGGCTTCGCTCGTGGGGTGCGGTGTGGCAACGGGATTCGGGGCGGCAGTCAACCGCGCCCAGGTCGGTCCGGGAGATACCGTGGTTGTGGTCGGTTGCGGTGGACTCGGGTCGAGTGCGGTCCAGGGGGCACGGATCGCCGGCGCGGAGATCATCGTCGCGGTCGATCCTGTTCCGTTCCGCCGACAACAGTCTGAATTGCTTGGCGCCACCCATTCGGCCGCGTCCATGGAGGACGCGATGCCACTGGTCAGCGAGCTGACCAACGGTGTGATGGCCGACAAGACCATCATGACGGCGAGTCTGATGACCGGCGACATGTTGCTGCCGCTGATGCTGCTGACCCGCAAGGGCGGGCGGGCATGCCTCACATCGGTCGCGAATCCAAACGTCACTAACGTCGATGTCGTGCTGGTGGATGTGATCCTCAGTCAAAAGGAGATCGTCGGCAACGTATTCGGCGGGTGTAATCCGCACGCCGATTTGCCCCGGCTGCTCTCGTTGTACAAACGGGGGCAACTCAAACTCAAGGAGCTAGTCACCAAGACCTACACCCTCGACCAGGTTAACGAGGGCTATGACGACCTGCTCAGTGGAACCATCATGCGCGGCATGATCACGTTCTGAGGATATTGCCCTAACCGAACAACGATGGCTAGCTGGCGAGCCGCATGTTCATCTCTCAAGTGAAGGAAAGAGTAGGCAGATGCAGTCCAACTTTGGTGTCAACCCCGCCGAGATCCTTCCGCACTACAACATGTGGGACCCGGAGCACGAGCAGATCAAGTGGGACGTCTTCGCGTATGCTCGCAGCAAATGCCCTGTCGCGCATACCGATGGTGATGGCGGTGGACAGTACACCGTAACCCGCTACGAGGACGTGCGGCGAGTCCTCGAAGACCCGGAGCTGTTCTCGTCGACCGGCGTCGCGCCCCGGCCGTCTCCGGTGGGACTGAATCCGCTGGACTCCGATCCGCCCTACCAACCCGATCTGCGCAAGATCCTCAACCCGCTGTTCGGCCGCAACTTCCTGCTGAAGTTCGAGCCCGAACTACGGAAGAATGCCGTCGACCTCATCGAGTCCTTCATTCGCAACGGCCGATTCGACTTTATCCAGGAGTTTGCCGGCCCATTCGTCGGAAACGCGTTGTCGAGAGCCGTTTTCAACGAAGACGATCCGGCAAAGATGGCGCATGCCGCCGAGGTCGTGGTCCGAGTGGCGATCGAGGGTACCGACGAGGCCTACTTCGAGCTTGTTGTTCTGTCCGGACAGTACCTCGCTGAACGTGCGCAAAACCCTACCGATGCCAACGACGTGTTGAACGCTATTTCCACGGGCACGGTGGAGGGCGGCAGGCACCTGACGGATGCGGAGCGGCTCGGGGTAGTGACCGTCCTGTTCCTTGGTGGCCTCGACACCACGCGCGGCGCGTTGGGATCGATCGCTTACCACCTCGCCAAGCAGCCCGAGCTGGAAAAACGGGTGCGGGACCCTGCCTGGATCCGCCAGGACATGGATGAGTTCATCCGGCTGGAGTCGCCCGTCGGCTGTCTTGGGCGACGGGCCACCCGGGATGTCGAACTCGGCGGGGTGCAGATCAAACAGGGCGAACAGGTACTCCTTCGGTACGATTCGGCCAACCGCGACGAGGCGCAGTTCGACGATCCCGCAAACCTGAGGTTCGACCTGCGGCGCGGTGGACACGCCGGGTTCGGGCTAGGGTTGCATCGTTGCCTGGGAGTTCATTTCGCGCGGATCCAGATTGCTGTCGCATTCGAAGAGCTCTTCAAGAGAGTCACCAACCTGCGCTTTGCCAACCCCGATACCGAGGTCCGTTGGGCCCCAGGCATTGCCAACGGCCCCGAAAGTCTGGAGCTGACTTTCGACGTTATCGGCTGACGAGATGTAGGTGAGCATGTGACGTTTGCTGCCGGGGAAGGGTGCCGGGCAGCTCCGCGCGGTGGTGCGCGACTTTCTCGACAAGCGCCCGGATGAGGGGGCGGCGGAGCGGTAGCGGCCTTCCCAAACCAAACGATGTATGGTTAAGATTAGCCGAGCGGTCGTAGCGAAAGATTGAGGTGATCGGATGCGCAGCGTTGTGGAAGCGAGGGGTGCATGAGCGCCCAACCAGTCCGGGTCGCGCGGACCAGCTACCGGCGCACCCCGTACCTAGTGGTGTCAAAGGAGCAGTCCGTCCGCAAAGACGTGTACGGGACCATCGGCGACAACGTGGTACGTCAGGCTCAACTGCTGCGTGGGCAACATGACTCCGACACGGTGGTCGTGGCGTCCCACCCCATCGGCTCGCCGGGCTACCTACCGTTTTTCTCGGAACTGGCTCGCACCGGGGTCCACGTCATAGGGTGCGCCAACCGGTACTCGTTAGGAGACTCGGCGCTGCAGATGGAGAACCACCTCCTCGATGTCGGGGCCTGCGTCCGCGACGCCAAGGAACGGCTGGGATACGCCAAGGTTGTGCTGGCCGGCTGGAGTGGTGGTGGCTCGCCGATGATGGGCTATCAGGCCGAAGCGGAGAAGCCGGCCATCGCCGAGACTGCCGCCGGCGAGCCGACGCCGCTGGCCGAGACAGCGCTTGCACCCGCTGACGGGGTGCTGTTGCTGGCCGCCCCGCGCAGCCGCCACCGCCTGCTGACGGAGTTCCTGGATGCTTCGGTTACCGACGAGCTGGCGCCCGAGCGCAATCGGGATGTCGAATTTGACTTGTACGATCCGGCCAACCCGAACCAGCCGCCGTACTCGGCAGACTTCCTAGCCGCCTACCGCGAGCGGCAGCGGGAGCGAAATCGCCGGATCACCGCGTTCGCCCAGGAAAAGCTGGACGAGTTCGGTCGAGCGGGCCGCCCGCACGCGGAGCATGCGTTCGTGGTCCATGGCACGATGGCTGACCCGCGCTGGTTGGACCCCACGATCGAACCCAATGGGCGCAGGCCCCGTTGGAGCTACCTTGGAGACCCCGAAGTCGCCAACACCAGCCCGGGCGCGCTGATGCGTTTCACCACCGCGCGTAGCTGGCTGTCCCAGTGGGGGCTGGACACCGCCCAGGTCGACGCGGGCGACGCCGCGCCGAGGGTATCGATCCCGGTTCTGTTGATGTGCAACGGCGCCGACGACGCCGTTCCCACCAGCCACCAGTCGCAGGTGTTTGACGCCGTCGCTCATCAGGACAAGGAACGCGTCGATCTGCCGGAGGCCAACCACTATTTCAGCGGTCAGGACCAGCGATCGCATCTGTCGGATGCCGTCGACCACGTCTACGACTGGATGGAACGGCACGGGTTCGCGGCTTTGTGAACGCCCTTGGCATACCGTGCGCGCCGGGGCCGTGCTCGCGTTAACGAAACCGCTATCGATCTGATTTCACAGGAGGGCGAGATGAAACTGAGCTTGATGTCGTTGGGAGATGTGGTCACCGACCCGGTCACCGGCAGGACCGAGACCGCGGCGGAACGACACCGTGCGATTGTGGAGGCAGCAGTGGCGGCCGACCAAGTCGGCTTCCACGGTGTGCACGTCGGGGAACATCATGGGTTGGACTACACGACGTCGGCTCCACCGGTGATCCTGTCGGCGATCGGGGAGCGGACCACCAGGCTGCGGTTGTCCACCGCGGTGACGTTGGCCGCAAACCTTGATCCGATCCGGGTGGCCGAGGACTACGCGACCGTGGATGCCCTGTCGGGTGGGCGTTGTGAGGTTGTGGTGGGACGCGGCAATTTCTTCGTCTCCACCTACACGTTGTTTGGCCAGCAGTTGGCCGACTCCCATGAGCTGTTTGCCGAGAACGTCGAGCTGCTCACCCAATTGTGGGCTGGCAAGGAGATCAATTGGCCTGGGTCGCGGCATCGTGCGCCGATTAGCGACTTCACGGTGCAACCCGCGCCGGTGGGTCCACTGCCGGTGTGGATCGGCGGTGGCGCATCGGAGTCTTCGACGGAACTGGCGGCCCGGCTCGGCCTTGACCTGATGCTGCCCTCGGCATTCGGCAACCCCGAGATGTTCAAGCCGGTGGTAGACAGCTATCGGGAGAAATTCGCGTCCTACGGCCATCCGCGTCCGCCCCGGATCGGCGCTTGCTGGCATGTGAACGTAGCCGACACCAGCCAGGCGGCCAGGGAGCGGTGGGAACCACGCTACCGCAACTACTTCGAGTTGATGATGACAATCATTTCTCGCGTTAACCCCGACCCGCCGCCGTTCATCAAGAAGCCTTTCGACTTCGAGTTTCTCACCACTCGTGGCCCCGCGATTGTGGGCAGTCCCGCTGAGGTCGCCGACCGGCTGAACGCGTGGTCGCAGTTACTGTCCAGCGACACCAACCTGGTCTACATAGACATGGGGGGCCAGCCCGCCGGCGAGTACCGCGATATGGTCGAACTTATTGGTAGCGCGGTGATTCCGCAGCTGCAGTGAAACGTATGGGACGAATAATGAGCATTGATCATTTTGCCGCCGATGTCGTGAGTTATCACCGCCGCAGCAGACCCGATGCGCCCGCGATTGAGGACGCCCAGACCGGTGCGGTGCTGACGTGGCGTGCCCTCGAAGAGAGGGTTGCCGGGCTTGCCGGTGCATTGGCCGACGACCTGGACGTCAGCAAGGGCGACCGGGTGGCCGTACTGGCGAACAACGATCCCTGGGTGCTGATCGTGCAGTTCGCCTGCATGCGCCTCGGCGCTATCTTCGTGCCATTGAATTTCCGGCTGGCGCGCGCCGAATTGGAATTCTTGTGCACTGACTCGGAACCGGCTGTTTTGATTTACGACGTCGGCATGCGCGAGGTCGCGGTCGATGTTGCCGCTGCCGCGGGTGTGCGGCAGCTGGCCTCGTTTCACGGTGCGGTAGGTGCGGCTGCAACTGGGGCTGCGCTCGATACCTGTTACGACCTCGTCGCTGGTGCGGCCATTGCCGCCCCCCGCGCCGCGGCTTCGGTCGGCCGCCTCACCGACCCCGTTCAGTTGCTCTACACTTCGGGAACAACTGGCCGACCTAAAGGCGCGATCTGCACCCACCAGACGCTCCACTACCAGACGTTGAACTCGTTACAGCCCTACGAATTGTCTTCGACAAGCTGCTACCTCGCTGTACTGCCGTTCTTCCATGCCGCCGGACTCAACAGTATGACGAATCCTGTTCTGGCGCTGGGCGGTACGGTGGTGGTGGCGCACCGTTTCGATCCTGTTCACGTTGTCGAGCTGCTTGCCGACCCTGACAGGGGTATCACGCACTTCTCCGCGGCGCCCGTCATGTACCAGGTGATGAGCTCGGTTTCTGAATTCGCCGACGCCGACTTCAGTCACCTGCGGCATGGCCAGATTGGCGGTGGGTCCCTCAATTGGGAGGTTCTCAATGCGTTCCACGATCGGGGTTGGCCGCTGAGTACAGGCTATGGTTCCACCGAGATGGGTCCGATCGTCAGTGTGGTCCCGCCTGCGGCTAGCCTGACGAAATTCGGTTCCTGCGGACTTCCGGTGCAATACACAGCTCTTCGGCTTGTCGGTCCGGACGGCCAGGATGTCGAGCCAGGCCAGACCGGTGAGGTGTGGGCGCACGGGCCGGCTGTCACGCCGGGCTACTGGCGACGCAACCGTGACGAGGACGAAGCGTTCGTCGGGGAGTGGTTTCGTACCGGAGACGCGCTCACGCAGGACGCGGACGGCTTTTTGACCATGGTCGACCGGTTCAAGGACATGTATAAGTCCGGTGGGGAAAACGTTTATCCGGCCGAGGTCGAACGTGTTGTGCAAGAGCATCCTGACGTCGCGGACGCCGCGGTAATTTCGATCTCCGATGAGCGCTGGGGCGAAGTGGGCCGCGCACTAATCATTCCTAAACCCGGCGTGGTCGTCGACACCGTGGCCATCGCCGAGCACTGTCGAACGCGGTTGGCCAAGTACAAGGTGCCCGCCGACTTTGTGGTGGTAGAGCCATTCGAACGCAACGTCACCGGTAAACTCCCCAAGGCCGAGCTGAAGAGGAAGTACGGGTCGGATCGACCGACCGTGACGTCGCAGCAATGACGGCCCGACGGTTCGGGTGGATAGGTGCGAATGGCATCCGCCTGGTCGGCGAGCGGCTCGGCAACGGCCCGCCGGTAGTGCTGCTGCACGGAGGTGGGCAGACGCGCCATTCCTGGGGAATGACCGCGGAGCGAATCGCGGCCATCGGCATGGAGGCCATCTGTGTGGATCTGCGCGGGCACGGCGATAGTGATCGTGCGCTCGACCGCGACTACAGCATCGATGCGCATGTGTCGGACCTGGCTGCCCTGACGGCACAGCTGGGTCGCCCCGCGACCCTGATTGGCGCGTCGTTGGGCGGTATAACGGCGTTGACCCACGTCGGCGAACAACCGGACGGTGGTCGTTCCACCGTCGCGGCTCTGGTTTTGGTAGATGTGGTGCCGCGGATCGAGGACCACGGCGTGGACCGGATCGCAGCGTTCATGCGGGCGAACCCGGACGGGTTCGATGACGTGGACGCCGTCGCCGAGGCGGTGGCCGCCTACCTACCCGGAAGGCCGCGTCGTACTGAAACGTCGGGGCTGGCGAAGAACCTTCGGAAAGGCTCCGACGGGCGAATGTACTGGCATTGGGACCCGGCCATCATGGACACTGCCCCATCTGCCGATATGCGGAAGGAGCTGACCGGGCGGGCGACACGGGCGGCCGCCGGTGTCCGGGTACCGACACTGCTTCTGCGTGGCGAACTCAGTGACGTGGTGAGCCGAACCGGAGTGGCCGACTTCTGTGACTCGGTACCGCATGCCGAGTATGCGGAGATACCCGGGGCCGGACACATGGTTGCTGGCGATGCGAACGACCCATTCACATCAGCCATCCTCGACTTTATCTGCAGGCTGTGTTGAGTGGCGGTGGCGTACCGCGTTTGGTTACTCTGGTAGCGAACCACGGGAGGGGTACGTATGGGCCGGCCGAAGGTGGCGCTGATCTCGCGGCGGAACGTCCTAGAAACGGCGTTGGCCATCATCGACGAGGACGGACTCGAGGCACTCAGTATCCGTCGGCTGGCCAGCGAGCTCGGCGTCAACGGCGCATCCCTCTACCACCACTTCGAAAACAAGGACGAGATCCTCATCGGCGCTGCGGAATTCGCCCTGGCCGACGTGCGCACCCCAGAGAAGTCTGAGGAGCACTGGCGTCACTGGCTGCCCGAGAATGCCCGCAAGCTGCGCGCAGCGCTACTGCAGCATCCGGCGCTGGTCCCGCTAATCGTCGGCAAGCGCTCGCTGGGGATGGGTGCGCACATGCTGGACACTTCCGCGGAGCGTTTGATGCAGGAAGGTGTTCCCAGTGCGGCGGTGATGCCATTGTTGGATGCACTCGAACTGTTCGCCATCGGTAGCGTGCTGCACGAGACACAGGGCTACACGCCCGAGCTCCGCCACGATATCGACACCGGCCAGTATCCGGCGCTGGCCAAGGCGATGTCCGAGCGGGGTCTGTCCTCCGATGAGATCTACGACCTGGTCATCACCAGCATCTTGGATGCGATCGACACAGCGGTGCAGGAGCGCCAGGCGCGCTGGTTGCCAGCGGTGGTGGAGGCCGGCACGACTTAGCGGCTGTGAAACGCCGGTTTGCCATGCGGGGCTAATTATTGGACATGGCGTTACCAAACAGCGTTTGATAATATGGCTGGGTGAGCATCCCGGACCTCAACCCCGCCCTGCGGCAGCTGCAGTCAGGTGGCATCGTCGTGTTGCTGCTACCCGATGGGGCCGCCGATCTGCTGATGTCGGGTGAACACGCGAGGACCGGTCGAATCGCCTTCTACGTCCGCCACACCTCCGGAATGATCCAGGCGGCGCTGACCGCGGACCGGTGCGACGAACTGGACCTGCCGCCAATGGCGACGTTGCCGCGCAGTGAGGCCAGCGCCGTCGCCGTGGACGCGGCCGTCGGTGTCACGACGGGTATTTCTGCCGCCGACCGTGCCCGGGCGATCCGCATCCTGGCTGACCTGCAGATCCGGTCCGGTGGACCTGCGCCGGCCCGGACATGTGTTGCGGCTGCGGGCACGACCGCATGGCGTGCTTGACCATGTCGGCCCAGCCGAGGCGGGCATGGACCTGTGTACGCTGGCTGGCCTCCGGCCGGCCGCGGTGCTCGCCGAACTCATTGGCCCGCACGGCGATCTCGCCCGGGATGCGCAGGTCTTCGACTTCGCCGTCGAGCACGGGCTCCCCGTGGTGACGATCGATCAGGTGCTCGCCCATCGCCGCGGGGCATCCCACACCGTTGCTGCGCGCGGCGAACACGACTTCTCCGTTGCCGCCGCGATCCTGCGAGACCTGGGGGTGCAGCGGTTCCGGGCGCTGGTGTCCGCGCCGGTATCCGGTGCCATCGCGCGTGACCTCGGCCTGGACATCGTCGAATGCATCGAACTGTCCGACGCGGTGACTATCAACGCTTCGCGTCGGCGTGGCCGGGCGACTGGGCGGGGGCGAGGGCCGTTAGCGCCGGCAGGCAGCCGATGAACACTTCGTGGCAGTACCGCTTGATCGCTTGGCAGGTCATTCAAGATCATATCGCCATCGCAGCCTGATGAGCTTCTTTGAAGCTGTCGAATGCCGTCCGCGGGGCAACGGCGTCCCCGACCATTGAGTGCGCAATTTTCAGTGCCCGCACGACCGGAAGCAAACTTATCGCCGGGCGCAGCGGCACCGCGGCAACTACCGAGCCGACCTCGAGTTCGGTGATCGTGTGCCCGTCTGGCCGCACGATCGTGGCCACGCCATTGTCGAGGTCGCCGAGTATTCCTTGGGTGACGATGCGTGTGAGTCGCCGATGCCAAGTGCGGGGAGCTTCGAACCGATGAAGCATTCCCCCGAAGGGCATCACAGTCTCGTAGCAAGTGACAAAGGTGACGCGCTTTCCGCGCACGGCCAATGCCTCGGCGACCAGTGCAGCCTCATTGGTGCCGAGCGAGTCATAGACCAGCACATCGTCCTCGACGTCGCCGGTGAGCGCGGCAGTAGTGCTAATCATGTGCGCGGCACCGACAAGATCCGGCGCGAAAGTCGCACCAGTGGCCAGGATGACGTGATCTGGCCAGAGATCGGTGAGCATGGCATCGGTGACCTCGACACCCAACTCGACCGTGACATGCGCCTCGGCTAACTCGTTGACAAGATAATCCAGCGAGCTGGCCAGGTCAGCTGCTGCGGTGAGTTCGACCGCACGCAATCGCCCCCCGGTGCGTGTTCCAGCATCGACGATGCGCACATGGTGTCCGCGCCGCGCCGCGACCTCGGCGGCTTTGAGACCGGCCGGTCCCGCACCGACGACCAGAACCCGTTTGTGGTGTGCGCTGGGCTGTACACGCAGTTCTTCTTCGCGTAGAACCTCCGGATTGTGAAAGCAACTCGTGGTGGGCGAACCGCCGAGTTTGCGGTCGACACAGACGTTCGCTCCGACGCAGGGGCGGATGCGGTGCGCTTGTTGGGTCTGCAGCTTGCGCACCAGATCGGGTTCCGCAATGTGCGCACGGGTCATTGCCACCAGCTCACAGTCGCCTCGGGCGAGCAGCGCCTCGGCCGTGCCGGGAGAGACGATTCGCCCCGTTCCGATCATCGGGACCGTCGTGTTCAGTGTTTCGCGCAGCCGCCGCAGGTAAGGAATGTTCGCGCCCTCGGGCTGCCGGTAGTTGGGGATCGCCCGGTCGTAGCTCGGTCCTCCGTAGCCGACTGTGGTGTTGAGCAAATCGATTTCGCCGGTGTCGAGCAGGCTCCGCAAAGCCGTGGTGAGGCCTTGGCGGCCTTGGCCCCCGTCGTCGACGGCCCGTAAGTCGTCGGTCGCGGTCCGGTATCCGAGGATCCGGTCAGGGCCGATCTCCGCGCGAACCTGGCTGATCAAGCATCGCGCAAACCGAGTCCGGTCGCCGGTGTCGGTGGGCCCCCACTCGTCGTCACGCGAATTGTTCCACGGGGTGAGTGATTGCTGAACCAAATACCCATGCGCACCATGAATTTCCGCGCCATCGCAGCCCGCATCCACGACCAGTCGCGCGGCACGTCGATATGCATCGAGGACTTGCTCGATCTCGTCGCCGGTCATTTTGTGGACGGGCTCGCCCTCGGGCGTCTGGGTATTACCGAAGCCCCACAGCGCCGGACGCCGAACGTCGTTATCGGTACGGAAGGTGGCGCCAAAGTGGATCAGCTGCACGATGAGTGGCGTCCCCGCACTGTGTACAGCTGCTGCCAACCGTGCATGTCGGTCCAAAAGCTCGGTGGGGTATTCGCCGAACGGGTTGACGTAGAAGGGGTGAGTGATCAGCAGTCCCAGGCCACCTGCAGCCCGCCGCCGGGCGAATTCGATATACGGGTCGGCGGGCAGCAGTGGGTTGCGCCACGGCTCGCTAATGCTCGCTGCGGTCATGACGACGCGGTTACGCAACTCTACTTTCCCGACCCGCAGCGGGGACAGGAGAGTAGGGAACCCGGTCACGGAGTGGATTTCTCCGGTGTGAAAATCACCGGCAACGATTCGACCCCCCTGGTGTTGCCGCCACCTGTCCAGCGGATCTCGGTGCCCGGAGCGATCGTGGCATCAGGCAACCTGGTCAGTAGTTCGTCGAGCACAGCGGAGAGTTCGGCCATGGCCAGGTGCTCGCCGAGGCAGCGGTGCCGTCCGGTGCCGAACGTGACGTCAGCGGGTGTGCGTGGACGTTCCAGGCTAAACGCGTCAGGTTCGGGGAACATCTCGTCGTCGCGGTTAGCGGCACCGAAACACAGCATCACCTTGTCACCGCCGCGAAGGTGTTGCCCGCGCATGTCGTGGTCGTCGACCACGGTCCTGGCCATGTGCATCACGGGGGCGTCCAGCCGCAGCGCCTCGTTGACCGCCGTGGTACGCAGTGATGTATCCTGCAGTAGACGATCCCGCAGGCCCGGTTCGGCCAGCACCCGATAGCACAAACTGCTGATCCCGTGCACCGTGGTTTCGTGACCGGCCGAGATAATCAGCCGAATCATTCCCAGGATGGCGATGGGTGTCAGCGGGCCACCGTTCTCGTCGGACAGTGCGACGCGGATGATCTGGCTCAAGGTGTCGTCACCGGGATTGTCGATTCTCTCGTCGATTTCCCGCTGTACGAATGCCTCAAACCGCTGGGCGCTGGCCACCTTCACATCGTGGCTGGTCCGCGCCGACGACAGATACTCCATCATCAGCCGACGCATGGCATCGGCTCGGTCGGGGTCCAGCCCCAGGTAATGCGCCAGAATCGCCGGTGGTACGGCGTCGGAGACAGCAGGAACCAAGTCGACGTGTCCTTCGGCGGCAAAGCTGTCGAAGCACTCCCGAACCAGACCGGTGATCATGTCCTGCTTGAGCGCAATCGCTTTGTTGGTGAAGAACGGCATCACCATCTTGCGGTATGCGGAATGCTCGGGTGGGTCGAACTCTGCCGGCACCAACCGCATTGACGTCCCGGTCGGCGGGATCATGATCCCTTGCGTCGTGGTGAATATGGTGTGATCGCGGGCGGCGGCGACTACGTCGTCGTAGCGGGTTAGTGTCCAAAATCCGCCATAGTTGTCGCTCCAGCCGACCGGGCACCGAGTTCGTAGTGCCGCCAGTGTCTGATGCATCCGCGACGGCGACTCCGGATCACCATGATCGAATCCGGTCGACGGAGGTCGGTCGGCGGATCTGGTCGCACGATCACTCATCGGATTTCCCCTATCACAGTACGGCCGACGCCGGCACCGGCATGACGGGTTGGCCAAGCGAAAGTTTCGTCATCCAGTCGTCACAGTAATCTCGCCAAACGACCATTTTGGCGCCGTCGAACCCGATGACTCCGGTGACTGGAATTTCAGCGATCAGGGTGCCGTCGCCACGATAAAGGTTGTCGGATCTCTCGACGACTGCCCGACCCGGTGCGGTGAACAAGGTATGAATCGGAACGGCAACGGCGGCGATCTCCAGGCCGTCGAACATCTGGTCAAGTGCCTGCAGGCACACATCCAGACCAGTTAGCGCACCACGGGCACTGTTCCACCACACGAGATTCCGGCTGCCGTGCTGTCGGAAGGACTCCTTGACCCCTTCGACGCCCGTGCTCCACATCGCGAGAACGTCTCGCACGATCGCTTCTTCACCGCTCACGGTCATCAACTCTCGTCGGTTTGAGCTCCACATACCCGGGCCGAATGCCGGGACGCATGAGGGTCATTCAAGCTGGCCGATACTCAGAAGTGGGCCGGGGTCGAAGTAGTCGCGCCACTGAGTGATCTTCCCGTCTGCCCATTCCAGGACTCCGACTACCGGTGCACCGAAAATCTCTGTGCCGTCGGCGTCGAAAACGCGGTCGACACGCTCGATCATGACAAGGCCGGGTGCCGCTAGCAGCGACCGGATGTCCACCCGTGTGCTGTGAAACTTCCATGCTCGCGCCTGCACGCGCAGCAATTCAACACAGTTGTCGAGCCCCTCGACGCTGGGGATGCCGGTATTGATCCATTTGACATCGGGTGCGCAATAGCATTGGAAAGCCTCGATGATGCCGTCCACACCGGATTCCCACAGCGCAATCATCTGACGCGTCAGGCGCTCTTCCTCGAGCATGGTGCCTGCCTTTCTTTCGCTGCACCCCGGATGCGGGGCGCAGTCATCGAGCTCGGCGCGGCCATTACCGAATGATGTTAGATTAGCGGTGATCGCGACCGGCTGCAAGCCAACCACCCCGCGCGAGCTCGCGCCGGGAGCAGTCCACCATCCGATCAGCCGGCGCTGGTGGTACCCGGACGCCAAGGCGCGAACACCGGCTGGTGGAAGATGCCTGGTTCTGCATCACAGATAAACGGGATCGCGTTGATCGCGGTGGCCATCGTGGCGTAGAAGCCGGGGTCGAAGGTGCCCGTGGAATCGCCAGCTGGCGGTAGGGCGTCGAGGGTCGTGTTCACCGCGGGGCGACCTTCGATGTTGATGTGCCATTGGTACCGGTGCCTGGGGGAGGGCCAGCCGGCGACACCGGGTTCGACCAGCCAGTAGACCTCGACGGTCATGAAGACGGCACCGTTGACCAGGCCCTTGACCCAGTACTTGTTCCCAGCGACGGTGCCCTTGGCGACATGTCCCACCGCGATATCCAGGTCGCGTGAGGCGGGGGCCACGTCGAGGCCGCTTTCCAGGCTGTCGAATCTGACGCCCATCGCTCGGCCCGCCGCGGTGGTCATTTCGGAAAAGAAACTGGTGAAGTACTGACCGAACGGAGAATCCTTGCTCACCGAATCGAGAGGTTTGCCGATGCCGAGCGCTTCGGTGACCATCACGGCGGCCGGGTGATCGGCGGCGTCGATCACTTCGGTGAGGGTGATGTGGTCGATGTCGGTGCACATGCCGGTGATGGTCGGCATGACCCGCTCGAACATGAACCCGGGTTCGACACCGGTACCCAGTAGCGTCGTCGAGCCCGCTGCACACGCGTGTTGTAGCCGGGCGACCACCTCGGCGCCGCGGAACTCGGGCGCGTAGTAGGCGGCGGTCGAGATGACGTTCTTTCCGGATGCGAGCAACGCGGTGACGTCATCGTCGAGTTCGGTCATGGACTGCGAAAGCGGGGAGTGGATCACGCAATCGGCCTCCAAGGCCAAAATCTCATCCCGGCTGGTCGTCGCCGTGACCCCGGACGGTGGCAGACCAACCAGGTCGCCGGCGTCCCGACCGGCCTTATCGGGGTTATAGACGCGCAGCCCAACCAGCTCCAAATCGGGACGGCGCAGAATTTCCCGCAGGCATAGTGAGCCGACTTCACCAGTGGCCCATTGGATTACTTTGTAGCTCATCGTATGAGTGCTCTCCCTGTGGTTGGACGCGCGCCATGCCGGCCACGGGCAGACACTAGGGGCGGATGGACCTGCCGGCGTTGACCGAAACGGACGCCGGGGCGACCATCCCGGACAACCCTTGTCGCTCGACAGAGTTGCCATTGCATTAACCAAACATCGATGGTTTAGTGGTGGCTGCGGTCGTAACCATGAAATATCCCACTGTTTGGATCGCGAGGGCCCACGATGCCACGACTTGGCGTGAGTATGCCGATGTTGAACCAGCCGCTGTCGGCATTCCCGGCGATGGCGCGGGCGGCTGAGGATGCCGGGTTCGATGCGGTGTGGAACTACGAGTTCTACCGCAATCCGTTCTTGATCCACGCACTGGCCGCGGATGCTACCGAGCGGATTCAGCTGGCAACGGGGCTGGCGATCACGGCCAGTCGCACGCCCTTCGAGTTCGCCAACGCCGCCGCCGACGTCGACGAGGTCTCCGGCGGTCGGTTGGTCGCTGGTATGGGCATCGGCGCCGCCGGGTTCGCCGACGCCTACACCGGTGCGCCGATGGACCATCCGGCGGCCCGGTTGCGCGAGTACATCGAGGTGGTGAAGCTGTGCTGGAAGCACTTCGCGACCGGGGAACCGGTGGAGTTCCACGGCAAATACCAGCACTTTGCCAGCCCGCCGTTCAACCCGTTCGGTACCCGCACGGTGGTCCGCCCGGAGATCCCGATATATCTGGCCGCGCTGCGCCCCACCATGCTCAAACTCGCGGGGGAAGTCGCCGACGGCGTGATCGGCTATATGATGAGCAGTCGCTACCTCGACGAGGTGGTGTGGCCTAACCTTCGCACCGGTGCGCAACGCGCCGGGCGCGACCCCAAACGGCTGACCATCGCCTCCGAAACCATCTGCTCGGTCAGCAACGATCGAGCAGAAGCATTGCGCCGCGCGAAGATCCAGGTCGGGGTCTATGCCTCCTACCCGGTCAGCGAGCCCCTCGTCGCCCAACACGGTCTGCAGAAGGAGCGCCTGGCGGTGCTCGACGCCTTGATGAAGGAAGGGCCCGGGTGCTTCGAGCGCGTGGTGGATGACAAGCTGGTCGAGGCATTGTCCATCACGGGAACTCCCGACGAGTGCCGTCGACAGCTACGCGACTTCGGCGACACGCTGCCCCACGTGATCTTCCATACCCCCTACGTCACTCCCCTCGGACAGGAGGAGAGCGCCGACGCCTACCGGAACATTATCGAGACCTTCGCGCGCTGATACCGTTCACCCGGGACGGGACCCCGCCGGCCGCATGACGCCGGGGAGTTCCGAGGAAGCCGGCAGTATGAAGCTGTGCCAGCTGAACTGAAATCGGGCGGACAGTTGAGTCGCGCCACGATTGTCGCCGCCGCGATCGAGATGATCGAGGAGGACGGCGTCGAATCGTTGTCGATCCGCAAGCTGGCGCGGCGCCGATGTCGCTCTACCGCCACATCGCCACCCAACAAGAGCTGCTGCGCGCCGTCCCCGACACCTATCTCACCGACGTACAGTTTCCGGTCGTCGACGAACTGTCGTGGGACGAGACGATCAAGCGCGTCATCTTGGTGCTCGACGAAGAATTCGAATCCCACCCGCGGTTGGCGGACATCATGTCGGTGCAGCCGATTGAGGCTGCGGCGGTCCTTGCGGCGCTGGAGTTGTGCGCCAGCGCATTACGTCGGGGCGGTCTCGGCGATGACGAGGTGGTGTCCGGCCTCGCCGTTTTGACGGCCTACGCGACGGGTTATGTCCGGCGCAGGGCAGAGCGTCGCCGCAACGCCGCCGTCCAAGAGGAGCGGCTTGCGCGCATCCGGCATCTCGATGAGGTGGAGTTCCCCACGCTGGCGTCGCTGGGCGACGCGGTCACCGCGCTGGGCACCCACCAGTACTTCGAAGCCGGGCTGGACATCCTGATCGACGCGCTGAGTCGCCGCGCCGCCGGACCATCGGCCTGACCCGGAACCGATTGAGCGGGACATGTTGCGTACATGTACTCAACGTGGTAAATCTGACTGCGACTCCTGGTACGCGGACGCTGCCGCGGTGGCGGTTCGAGCCTACCGACTAGGGAAACGAGGCCATCATGCACAACTCTTCTGCCAGCACCGATGACACGGAACTGTCTCCAGTCGTCGACGACCTCAGTATCTATTTGATCGCCGGTCGCGAGCGGATTCGCAACGCCTGCGCCGATCGCGGGCGCGACCCTGACTCGATACACATCTGCCACCCGATCGTCGTCGCTCCCGAACTCGACGACTTCACCACACGTGCATACGCGCACGCGCGTGCGGTGACGTATCTCGAGTGGCCCGGTCACGGCGAGGCGCTCACCGGCTCCAACGGCCGGGGCCGGGACCCCTCCGTCCTCACCCGGCTCCGAGCCCATAAGCAGCTCGTCGGTAAGAACGCCGATCAGGACTTCCACCGGGCAGAGCTCCTCGGGCCTGCCGAGCTGGTCCCCGACGAATGGATGGAAGAGTCGTGTGCGATTGGAACGGTCGAACACTGCGTCGATCGTCTGAGCGACTACCGCGCTGTTGGTGTCGACGAGATCGCGCTCTACGCCGCGACTCCGAAGCAGTGCGAAGGCCTCATCCAGACCTGGCGCAGCCGGGCGTCGGCCCATGAAGGTGCTCCGGTATGACGTCCGACGGCTACGCCGGCGCACCGTGCAACCGTGCCGATGCGAAATGGGGACCGCTGTCGACGCCGGTTCACACCGTGATCCCGGAATTGGACTCGGCGGCCTATCCCTGGCGGGATAACGCATTTTTGAGCTGGTGGGACGTGGATTCGGGGGTTTGCGGGATCGCGCATTTCTCGACCTCACCGAACAGCGGCGGCCGCAGGGCACGGGTAAGTGTGTCGATTCCAGGACGTGTGCACGAAATCATCGAGCCACTCGACGCCGGCTCGTTCGACAGTCCTTCGGTCGACCTCGACCTCGACGGCGAAGTGTACGTTCACCATCCGGAGCTCAGCGTCACACTCCGGCAAGAGCCGCTGTACTCGCCGATCGACTTCACCACCAGCCGTGCGGTCCCGGGGCTCTCCGATGAGTACCCGTTGAATCACTACCAACACGTGGTCCGGGCTAGCGGAACATGCACCGTGGCCGGTGAGAGCCACAATTTCAACGGTCTTGGCTGGCGGGATAGGACCTGGGGGTTTCGCGACGAATCGGTCTCTTGGGTCGACTACACGTGCGCGTGCATCACCCTCGACGACCATGCCGTTGTGCTGTACAGGGTCATCGATCCATCGGGCCGGATACGTTCGCGCGCCTGGCAAATCGACGATGGCGGTCAACATGAGTTGGGAGAGTTCAGCTTCGTGCGGAACGCGAGTGGGCTCCTCGCGGAGGCCGCGTGGGAGACTGTCAGCGGTCAGGCAACCGTGACGACCACTCGAACGCTCGGAGGTTTTTGGAACCCACTCGGTCCAGACCGCCACGACGGCCCAACCTGCAGTGTTTACGACGAGTTCCTTGAACTCCGCACCGATGCCGATGCACCGGCAAGCGCTCTGGTGGAGCATGGCATCATCCGAAACGTGAGCTGACCCTCATGCAGATGGAGAGATCGAGCCAACCGGAAGCTGGGAGCGCGGAGGCCACCAGCGTCGTCTGGCGCGGGGTTGCGGCCCCGCTAACGTGGCTGGGCGAGGAATGCAACGGCGTGACTCGGGGGGCACCAAGGTGATCCGAGCTGTCCTGGTCGACTATGTAGGCACGATGACCGAGAATGTCGGGGAACAGATCCTCAAGTTCGCCGACGCGAGCGGCGCTGATCCGGCTGAGCTAACCGAGATGGTGGCCGGGGGCGGTGTCGGCTCGGATCACCCTTGGTGCCGATTCGAACGCGGCGAACTCACCATGGATGAAGTCGTTGCATGGGGCCGCGCAGAAGGTGCGGCCCGCGGTTGGACGCTCGACTTCGTTCCCCTGATCTACGCCGCCATCGCGGCGCCGGTCCGAGCCGGCATGGTCGGCCGGGTTCGCGGTTTGCGCGAGCGCGGGTATCGCACCGCACTGGTGACCAACAACGTCAGAGAGCTTGCCACGGTGTGGCCGACGATGTTGCCCGTCGGCGAGTTGTTTGACGTGGTGGTCGATTCCAGTGCCGTCGGCGCCCGCAAGCCGGAGCCTGAAATCTTCGAGATCGCCTTGAATCGGCTTGAAGTCGCCCCCGGCGAGGCCATCCTATTCGACGATCTGGAAGTGAACCTGGCTGCCGCTAGGACCTACGGGATGGAGGCCGTCCTAGTGGAAGCCGACCCTGCCTTGGCTTACGCCGAACTGGATCGTCTGATCGCGGACGGGCCGCCAGGCATCGCGGAATGACCGAGGCCTAAGACCTGCAACTCGTCCGAGCCGCCGTTGCTCGCGGTCGCGAGGGCTCAAGACCCGATCTGCCGTAGCACGTGGCACGGGCTCTATATTTTTAACGTAGATTAAGTATCATCGCGCAAGACGCCAATACGGACCATCAAGTTCAGGCGCCAGCGAGCGCGAGGTCCGCAGACAGGTGGTTTTCAACCGATGGCGCGAGGGAGGCAATTCGATTGCAACGGGAACTAGTGACGGCGCGCAGCTTATTGTTCGTGCCGGGAAGCCGGCCGGAACGCTTCCCCAAGGCCGCCAACAGCGGGGCCGACGTGGTGGTCCTCGACCTTGAGGATGCCGTCGCTCCGGCTGAGAAGCCGCAAGCACGGACTAATGCCGAGCGCTGGCTAGCTGGGGGAGGCGTCGGCTTAGTACGGATCAATGCTCGCGAAACGCCCTGGTACCAAGAAGATATTGACATGGTGGCACGTAGCCGCTGCCCGGTGATGATTCCCAAGGTCGAGTCATCGGATGACATCGCAGCCGTCCAGCGATACTTGCCCAACGACACCCCGCTGATTGCGCTGCTCGAGTCCGCGGTGGCAGTTGCCGGAGCGGCGTCGATCTGCCGCATGCCGGGCGTATTGCGTGCCGCATTCGGCAGTTTCGACCTCGGTGCAGAACTGGGCATCGATCCAGACGACCGGCAAGCCCTACTGCATGCGCGTGGCGCACTCGTGTTAGCCTGCGCAGCCGCCAAGATCGCGCCCCCAGTAGATGGTGTCACCGCCGCGGTCGACGACATCGATGCGCTGTCAAGAGACCTCAACCACGCCCGAAGCCTCGGGTTCGGCGGCAAGCTATGCATCCATCCCTGCCAGGTCGCTCACGTCAATCAATGCTTCATGCCGACTGACGACGAGGCCGAGTGGGCCCACCGGGTCTTGAACGGAGCCAGAGGCCAAGGCGTAGCCGTCGTGGACGGCAAGATGGTTGACGCGCCAGTGCTTGCGCGAGCCCGCCGAATAGCAACCTGGACTCGCGGTTGAGAAGCGCCCGAACCATACGGCGCGTGCGCCGTTTGCTCAACGCACGTATCGGCCGATGCTCTTGACCACACGGGCTGCTTGGCGATGCCCAGGATTGCAGCGGTTGTCGACTAAGTCTCCGCAGCGGCATCTCTTGCGACTTCGACAAATTAAACACGACTCCGGGTCCGCAGCGCTCAGAAGTGCAATGCGGTGAAGCGCCAATCCAGCACTCGCCGGTCCTCCGCTGTGCGGACGGCGTAGACCAGCGACCGGAGAGAGAGGACACCGCCGCGCCTACTTGGCAGCGGTCGTGCGTCTTCGATGTGGATGTCGCTGTAGAGTGTGTCACCCTCGCGTACCGGTCCCAGGTGATCGCAGGAAGTCCATCCAAGCACTGTTGCGAGGTTCGGCAACGCACGCGTCACCTGGGCCAGCGCGAGTCCAATGGTGTGACCGCCGTATACCAAGCGCTCACCGGAGACTCGCGAGTCGTGATGCGTGACAGCGATGTTGAGAGTCAGCCGGGCAAGTTCGGTAGCACCGCTCACCAGGTCGGCGGTACTACGATACGTCTTGCCCGAGAGAGTGGGATCGAAGTGCGGTCCGGGTACTCTGTGTCTAAAGGCTTCGTGGTCCCAGTTTGCGGTCGCATCGGGTGCCGGACCCGGATCGTCTCCGGCGGCAGTTAGATCGTCGTCCTGACCATCGCTGACCGTCTCACCGCGGAGCGGCAACATGGCGCATCGGTGGAAGTCGAGCACGAGCCTTTCCGCTTGGTCGACGGTGGTGATGCGTAACGCGGCGAGACCGGTCGGTGGACGATCGGGTTTGGAAGCGTTTCGTTTCAGACCCACAACTTCAGTGCGGGTGTACAAGGTGTCGCCGATCTCTGGGAAGCGGTGAAACTTCAACCCGCGATAGAACAGATTGGCCTTCACCCGTTGTGTGGCGAGTGTCGACTGACCGATCGCTACGTCGCACACGTATCCGGGGTGCGCGATGACCGATGCCGAACCTGTGACGGCGCGGCTGAGGGTCTCGTCGAGTGGCAGGCGCAAGCGATCGCCGAGAATCGATTGGTGCACGGCTGCGCCGCCAGAGGTAAGTGACATCGCAGGAGCCGAATCGAACACCGTGCCCTTGCAAAGCTCGTCGAAGAATGGGCCGCCTGAGTCGCGGACTGCGGTAGTCACGCGAGAATGCTCTCAACGGGCCGACGCGTCTGTCAATCACAGAGGCCAATCCCCCGACTAGGCTACCGGGTCACCCGTGAGCCGCATGAGAAGTGCTGAACGACAGCATATCTGGTGCTTGCAGGGCAAGCCGAAAGTCGCCGGAACATTTCATGATGCCGACGGCTCAGATTCTATCCTATAATAAAAACCGTGGTACGCTTGCCGTCCTCAGCTTGATGCCGGCTTCACGTTTGAGGTGTCGCGGGTTGGGCTTGGAGTGGTGCGCGAGGTTCGGCGGGTGGGGTGAGATTTACTCCAGTGGGCAGTGTGGGCGGCGCCAGTCGACCCACTCCCTAGTGGCGTGCTCGACGTCATCGAGTGTTCTTCGCGGCCCGTGACTGGAGCCCGCCGTGATGTGGTACCGTTTTCTACGGCCACCACGGAACTGGAGTTCCGTTTGGGTTAGGGTGCCACGCGTCGATGTGAATTTGGGTCGCGCAGCTAAGGAGATCGCGGGTGTTTCGGCTGTTCAAGAAGCTGTGGATACCAATTCTTCTGGTTGTTGTGGTCGCGCTGGGCGCATATGTCGTGCTGCGGGTCCGGGACAGTTTCGGTGCCAACGCTTACGCGTCGAGCGCCGACGCGAACGCCGACGATACGAAGCCGTTCAACCCCAAACACATCACCTACGAGATCACCGCACCCTCGGTCGGCAGCGTCAATGTCAACTACCTCGATCAAGACGGGCAACCTCACCTCGTCGAAAACGCCCCGCTGCCATGGTCGTACACCATCGTGACGACCCTGCCGTCGATGTCAGCCAATATCGTCGCCCAAGGCGACACCGGCATGCGCCACCTGCGCTGCCGGGTCATCGTCGACGGCGAGGTCCGCGATGACCGCAGCGTCACCGAATACGAGCCCTTCATCTACTGCTTGGTGAAATCGGTATGAGGAACGAAACGTCAAAGGCCCCACGCTCCCGCATCGCGCATCTGCTACGCATCCTGGCGGTGCCGATCATCCTGTTTTGGGTGCTCGTCTGGATCGGCACCACGCTGTTCGTCCCGGGGCTTGGCGAGGTAGCCGGGAAGCGCTCGGTGCCCATGACGCCGACGGAGGCGCCGGCGTTCAAGGACATGATGAACATTGGCCACAAGTTCCAGGAGTTCGATACGGACTCCACGGCGATGGTCGTTCTCGAAGGCGACAACAAGCTCGGCGACAGTGCCCATGAGTACTACGACAAGATCGTCGCCAAACTCAAGGCCGACAAGCATGTGCAGTTCGCCCAGGACTTCTGGAGCGACCCACTGACCGCTGCCGGCTCCCAAAGCCCGGACGGCAAGGCCGCCTACGTGCAGGTGTTCCTCGATGGCGCCCAGGGCACCGGCCCCAGCCACCAGTCGGTCGCCGCGGTCCGCAAGATCGTTAAGAGCGTCCCGGCGCCGCCGGGCGTGCGCGCCTACGTGGCCGGCAACACTGCGCTCAACACCGACACCCTGATCGCCGCCCATAACAGCATGGAGCTGATGACGCTGGTCACGATCGGTGTCATCTTCCTGATGTTGCTCGTCATCTACCGCTCGCTGCGGAGCGCGATCGTTGCCTTGATATTGGTCCGTTTCGAGCTCTATGCCGCGGAAGGGATCGTGGCCACCGCCGGCCATCTGGACATCATCGGGCTGACCCCGTACGCGGTCAGCATGGTCACCATGCTGACCATCGCCGCCGGGACCGACTATTTCATCTTCTTGCTGGGTCGCTATCACGAAGCCCGGTCCCTGGGCCAAGATCGGGAAGAGGCCTACTACACCGCCTTCCACGGTGTGTTGCACGTTATCGTGGGTTCGGGGCTGACGATCGTGGGCGCCTGCCTGTGCCTGACCGCGTGCCGGCTGCCGTATTTCTGGAGCATGGGCCTACCGTGCGCCATCGCCTTGACGACGACCATGGTGGCAGGGCTGACGCTGGCCCCGGCGGTACTGGTGGTCGGGTCCAAGTTCGGTATCTTCGATCCCAAACGCAAGGTCTCGCAACGCGGCTGGCGTAAAGTCGGTACCTTCGTGACGCGATGGCCGAAACCGATTCTTGTCGTAACGGTCTTTATCGCGGTGATCGGTTT
This sequence comes from Mycobacterium sp. pUA109, assembly GCF_041287095.1. Taxonomy (NCBI): domain Bacteria; kingdom Bacillati; phylum Actinomycetota; class Actinomycetes; order Mycobacteriales; family Mycobacteriaceae; genus Mycobacterium; species Mycobacterium sp. pUA109. The sequence goes on from NZ_JBGGKS010000017.1 coordinate 119,426, forward strand.
CGCCAGCCTGGCGACCTACGTGCCGAATTACAACGACGAGAAATTCACCCCGGCGAGCATTCCCGCCAACGTATCTCAAACAGCGGCCGAGCGGCACTTCTCGAAAGCCCGGACGAATCCGGAATTGCTGATGGTTGAAGCCGACCACGATGTGCGGAATCCGGCGGACATGCTGATCATCGACCGGATCGCCAAGAGTGTCTTCCACGAACGCGGCATCGGGCGGGTGCAAACCATCACCCGCCCCCTGGGGGCGCCGATCGAACACAGTTCGCTGCCGTTCGTGATGGCCATGAATAATTCCAGCACCTTGCAGACGGCAAAATTCATGAACGACAGCATGGCCTCGATGCTCGAGCAGGCCGACGAGATGGGCCACACGATCGCGACCATGGAGCATATGTATGGCGTCATGCAGCAGGTGACCGACACCACGCACGATATGACCGGCGACATGCACGTCATGCAGGACGATATTGAGCAGATGCGCCAGAGCGTCGCCGATTTCGATGACCAGTTCCGGCCCATCAAGAACTACTTCTACTGGGAACCGCACTGCTTCGATATCCCGATGTGCTGGTCGTTGCGGGCCATATTCGATCTGCTGGACGACGTCGACCTCATGACCGACGACTTGGGTCTGACCGTGAAAGACATCGATAAGCTCGACGCCCTGATGCCGAAAATATTGGCCGATCTCCCAAAAATGGTCGAGTCGATGAAGAACATGCGTGGCTTCATGTTGGCCACCCACAGCGCGATGGCCGGCATCCAGCGCCATATGCAAGAGGGTGCCGAGGGATCGACGCAGATGGGAAACTACTACGACGAAGCCCACAATGACGACTATTTTTACCTGCCACCGGAGGTCTTCCAGAATCCCGACTTCAAACGCGGGCTGAAAATGTTCGTGTCCCCCGATGGCACGGCCGTTCGATTCATCATCACCCACCAGGGTGATCCCGCGTCGGTGCAGGGCATCGAGCACGTCCAGGGCATCAAGCAGGCGGTCGCCGACGCGATCAAGGGAACGCCGTTGGCGTCGGCGAAGGTGTCGCTGGCGGGCACCGCCTCGATGTACAGCAACCTGCAGGACGGGGTGAAGATTGACCTGACGATCGCCGGTATCGCCACCGTGATCCTGATCTTCGCGATCATGTTGCTGATTACCCGCAGCCTGGTGGCCGCCCTGGTGATCGTCGGGACCGTGCTCGCATCGTTGGGTACCGCCTGCGGTCTGTCCGTGCTGCTGTGGCAGGACATCTTGGGGCTGGGCTTGCAATGGATTGTGCTGCCGCTGACCGTCATCATCCTGCTGGCGGTGGGCTCGGACTACAACCTGCTGTTGGTGTCCCGGCTGAAAGAAGAAATCCCGGCCGGCCTCAACACCGGGATCATCCGGGGTATGGGCGCCTCCGGCGGGGTGGTGACCGCCGCCGGTTTGGTGTTCGCGGCGACCATGGCGTCGATGATGATCAGCGACCTGCGGGTGATCGGACAGTTGGGCACCGCGATCGCCATGGGCCTACTGGTGGACACCTTCATCGTGCGGGCCTTCATGACACCGTCGATCGCCGCCGCGCTGGGCCGCTGGTTCTGGTGGCCGCTGAACACCTTCCGGATGAAGAAGGACACCCCTGAGCCGGAGCCTGAGGCGGAATTGAACACCGCGCCGATCCCGCAACCGACGACGTTGTGAAACGCGGGCGCAAACCTGCCACGCTGGCAGCGTCGTCATCCGACAGATCGGGACACATGACTCAGACGGAACCACCGCTGCGCCAGCGCACCGTCGGGCGGCTCGACCGCTCCCGCGACCCGGCGATCCTGGACGCCGCACTGGCCGTCGTCTCCGAAAACGGCTACGACGCCGCCAACATGAACGACATCGCCGCACGTGCCGGAGTCGGAAAGGCCGCCATCTACCGCCGATGGTCGTCCAAGGCGGCGCTGGTCACCGACGCCCTCATCTACTGGCGACCCGATCTGCTCATCAAAGACGCCCCGGACACCGGCAGCCTGACCGGTGATCTGGACGCCCTCGTCGAACGGGTTGGGCGCGAGAACGATGACCCCGTCCCCAACGATCTGGTGTTGCGCGTCGCCCTGCAAGCCGCCCACGACCCCGACCTGGCCGCCACCGTCGACGACCTCGTGCTGCTCAAAGGCAGAGGCGTAGTCGCGAAAATCCTGGCGCAAGCGGCGGCCCGAGGCGAAATCTCACCCGACCGCGACTGGTCCATGATCGCCGACGTCGTGCTGGCCATGGGCCTGCTGCAGGTCATCCGCGGACAGAGCATGAACGCCGACTTCGTCCGACAAGTCATCGACACACTGGTTCTCCCTGCGGTCCACGCACCGTCGACGTAGGTATCCGGCAAACCGCTGCCCAAGTCGCCGTCCGGTGCGGCAGCGGCTCATGGCAGCGGGGGGATCTCCGAGACACCGATCTGGCGTAGCACGTCGGCGAGGTTCCAGTAGTCGCGATTGTGAGCTATCAGCCCATCGCGGACGACTCCTGTCGAGATCCCGCGGATGGTGAATGACTGGCCTGAATCGTTGAAGATTCCGAAGCTGCCCTCGATGACACCGGAGACGGTCCACTCGAAGCTGTAGCTCTGCTCGTCGACGACGAGGCTCTCCGGCAAGGCCTTGAAGGACTCTCCCGCTGCATCGAAGTAGAGGTGCCAGAAGGCCTGAACGGCATCTTTTCCGTGGTGGATCTGCTGGATCGCGAGATCCTCATAGCTGACGTCGTCGGTGAAACAGGCTATGGCCGACTGCACGTCCTTGGCGGCGAACGCATTCCAGTAGCGCGTGAGCAGTTCTCGGTTACGGGTGGCGGACATCGTGCTCTCCTTGTCATGTCGGAAAATGTGCGCACGGCTCCTCGCCCGACCTGCCGGGCGGGAAGATTTCGTGATGTGTCTTTGAGCGGTAGTGCTCTCGTAGGGCGGGCTTGGCCACCTTGCCGGTGGCATTGCGGGGCAGTGCATCGACGAGGTCGAGATGCTGTGGGTACTTGTAGCGGGCAATGCGACCTGCGCAGGCCGCGCGCAGCCCGTCCAGGGTGACGTCTGCGCCTGGGGCAGCCACCACGACCGCCAGGCCGACCTCGCCCCACTTTGGGTCGGGCACGCCGATGATCGCCACCTCGGCGACCTCGGGTAGGTTGATCAGGATGTTCTCCACCTCGGCCGCATAGACGTTCTCGCCGCCGGACTTGTACATGTCCTTATAGCGGCCGGCGATGTAGAAGTAGCCGTCGGCATCGCGGCGGGCGGCGTCGCCGGTGCGGAACCACCCGTCTACGAAGTAGCGTTCATTGGGCTGGTTCCAGTAGCCAGGGGTGACCGCCGGCCCTTTCAGCCACAGCTCGCCGACCACACCGTCGGCGACATCGACCAGGGTGTCGGGGTCGACCACCCGCACCGCGGTGTGGAGCACCGGCTTGCCGCAGGTGCCGGTCAGCGCCCGCTCGAGCCCGTCGTCGAGTACCAGTGCGGCCGGTCCGGTCTCGGTGCCACCGTACTGCGGGTGCAACGCGATGCCCTTGGCTGCAAATGCCCGCAGCAGGTCCGGGCTGGTCGCCCCACCGCCGATGACCATCGTGCGCATGGTGTCGAAGTCGGTGGCGGCGAACGCCGGGTCATCGATGAGCGTCTGCAGCAGCGACGGCGCGGTGGTCAGGTGGGTCACCGCGTGGGCGTGGTCGCCGATGTAGGCCAGGATCGCCCCGGGATTCCAGCGGGCCATCGTGGTGACCCGCCCACCGTGCATCAAAATCGGGTTGGCTAACACGTTCAGCCCACCGGCATGGAACAACGGCATGGGATTGAGCATGTGCACGCCGGGCGCCGCGACCTGGGTCGCGCTGAGAATGTTGAACGCGTTCCACATCATCGAGGCGTGGGAGACCATCGCTCCTTTGGGCGTGCCGGTGGTACCCGATGTGTAAAGGATGTGGGTGACCACGTCGGGATCGGGCGATTGTGGCGGCATCGGAGCCAACCCGTCGCCGTGCTGAGAGCCGGTCAGAGCTTCCAGTTCGAGAACCCGCCGCACGCCCGCTGCAGAGGCGACCTGTCGCGCCGGCTCGGTCCATTGCGCGTCATGTGTCAGCGCCGATACAGCCGCGTCGGCGCACTGGTGGCACATCTCCTCGATCACCAGTCGCCAGTTCAGCGGCACCATCACCACGCCGGCTCGCATCGCGGCGAACTGCAGTATGAAGCCTTTGGGATCGTTGTCGGCCACCACGGCTAGCCGGTCCCCAGGGCGCAACCCCTCGGTCCGCAGTCTGGCCGCCGTCACCCCGACCCGGTGTTCCAGCTGCGCCCAGCTCACCTGCTCGCCGGTGTCCGCGCTGGCCAGCACGATCGACTGGGGCCGGACGGACGCATGGTGGGCCACCCAGTCCAATGCCGGGAAGCGCATTGGCCTCGACTGCACGATCAGGATTCTCGTCGGTCGAAAGTCATTGGGAGAGTGGCGGGCCCGTGAATCATCCCGGTGTCGTAGGTGATGTCGTGGACGCCGTCCAGACGCACATTCGTGATCGCCGCGAGGAACTCGGCGAAACCGATCTGCAGCTGAAGGCGGGCCAGGTTCGACCCGAGACAGCGGTGGATACCGATCCCGAAGGTCGTCAGCGCCCTGCGCGTGAGATCGAAGCGTAGTTCGTTAGCGGCCGGATACTGCTGTTCGTCCCGGTTGGCCGAACCGAAATTGATGATCAGTCGATCTCCAGGAGCGAATCTGCGGCCGGCCAGCTCAATCTCCTGTGTCACGGTCCGCCCCATGATCGCCACCGGGCTCTCGAATCGCAGCAGCTCGTCCATGTCATGAAGGATCCATCCCGGGGCCCGGACCCGGTCCTCCAAGCCGGGAACAGTCGCGATGCGGGCGGCGATATTGCTCAACGCGCTCTTCGTTGTGTCCAGGCCTGCCAAGAAGAGGGTCGTGATAACGCCGATGACCTCCTCGGAGGCCAACGGCCGTCCCAGGATCGAGCCGCCGAGCAACGCGGTCAGGATGTCGTCTGGGCCGCCGGGATGCTCCTGGCGCATCTGGATGTACTGTGCCGCGAACACCGCTAGCTCACCGAAAGACTCCGGGGTCGCCTCGCGTGCGCAGCGGGCGACGATTCGCCCGCCATGCGCGATGCGTTCTTTGTCGTCGTCGTCGAAGATGATCGTGGAGAGCACCCCCGCGGAAAGCGGGATCGCGAAGTCGTTGACAAACTCGCAACGCCCGACGTCGATGAACTTCTCGAGGGCAGCACGGGCGATCGAGCGCATCTGGTCTTCGAAGCGAAGCAGCGTGTTGCGGGACATCAACGGGTTGAGGATCTTTCGCAGGTCGGGGTGCACAGGGGGATCGCTGTCGAGCGGCGGCAGCGGCACCGCGGCCTCGCTGATTGCCGCACCAGTCGAGGAGAATATTTCCGGATGCCCGAGCACGTAGCGGACGTCGGCATGACGCGACAGCATCCAGTAGTCGGTGTGCGGATCAGGCCCGGGATGCACCTGCAGCGCTGGGCATTTCGCCCGAGCGTAAGTTAGCACCTCCCACTTGTGCTTCGCCGTCTCGACGGCGAACGGGTCGTAGTGTTCCGCCATCTCGACAATGTCGATTGGAACGGTGCTTTGCCGGGAGTTGTCGGCGTTGGTCACGTGGCGGATCCCTCCTCAGTCCTTCCTTCTCCTGCGAGCCCGGTGGCCGTCGAAGGCGTTCGTGGTCACCGTGGGGACGAACTTGATCACCACTCGGCCCGGGTGGTCGGCGGCGCGGACATGGGCCTGCTGCGCCTGCTCGTCATGGGGGTCATAGCGTTTGGCAATCTCGGTGAGGAACCATAGAATCCGCTGGCGATCGCGGACGACCTCGCTGACCCCCTTGTAGGACACCGACTTGGAAAGACCCATCGAAGTGCCGACCGAGGAGATCACGACACACGAACGGGGATCGCGCATAATGGCTTTGACCCGTACCCGAGATTCCTCGGCGCACAGCCAGATCGCACCTTCGGAGTAGACGAACGCCTCGGTCAAGGCGACCGGCTCGCCTGCGCGGTTGGTCCAGCAGAATGTGCACTCGAACTGCTCGGCCAGCAATCGTTCCAGACTCTCCTCGCTGAGGACGAATGCTCGGGCATCAGCGAGGGAATCGATTTGCACGTCGCCGCGCCGCGCCGACGAGGGTGCTGCAGACATCAGGTCTGTCCTTCCGTTGCGTTCGAGAGACTTTCGCTGTCCTCAACAACACTGGTCGCCGGCGGCGGGTTCTCGTCCGCCGCACCCACCAGAGTGACCACCGCCCAGCTCGCGAGCGCGGCGGCCTCATCCGGGTCGCAGCCGCCTTTGTCGGTGAGATACAGATACGCGGGCCCCGAGGTGAGCATCCGAATCAGCAGTCCCAGACCCGCGCCTTGCTGGGCGCTGAGGCGATCGGACACCGGTTCAAGGAGACTCGCGATCATGGCCGCGCGATCCGGCTCACGGCGTCTGCGCACCTCACGGCCGAACCTCTGCTGACTCAGCGTGGCGCGCACGAAGCCCTCATGCTGATGCATCTGGCGGAACATCGAGCGAAGGGCCTCGGCTAGCGTCTCGAGCCGCGGTGTGCTTCTGGAACCCGAGAACTCCTCAAACGCGACTGAGGCGATCGCTGCGAAGAGCGCGTCCTTAGTCCCGAAATGCCGGTAGACCGTCGCCACCGACACATTAGCCCGCTTCGCGACATCGGGTACTGAAATCGATTCTGGCGCCGCGGCGTTCTCGCTCACCAGCGTGATCAGCGCGTCCACGATGCAACGCGAAGTCTGATCGGCCTGGCGCTGGCGCAGGTCCATGTCGTATCGACGACGGGCGCGACTCGCGCGGGCGGCGGTGTCATCGATACGCACCGGTGGTGCCATCGCCCAGTCTCCAATCGTCGATAGGCTTCTATATTGATAATAGGGATCGCCCCGCGAATTTAGCAATAACCCATCGCTGGTCAGCTAGCGTCTGCGGGATTGGCTGGCTGGCGCGCTGGTGCTGGGCCTCAAACCCAGTACGCGGACCCCTTCAGCAGTGGCGGGTCAGCGCTCCGGGTGTGGCGCCGGTCCAGCGCTTGAACGCGCGGATGAAACTGGCGGCTTCGGCGAAGCCGGTCTGGAGGGCTGCCTCGCTGACCGTGTGTCCAGATCTGAGCAACTCGAGGGCGATGGTCTTGCGCACGTCGTCGACGAGTTCGCGGAAGCCGACACCTTCGGCAGTTAGCCTGCGGCGAAGCGTTCGGCTGGTGACATTGAAGGTGGCGCTGAGCTCGTCAAGGGTGGGGATGCGGTCCGGTTCGCGCAGCAGCGCCGCGCGTACCCGGCCGGCCATATCGGCACCCTTGGTGGCACGCAGGCGGTGTTCTACGAGCTCTTGGCAGCGCCGTGTCCACATCTGGACGGCGACAGGGTCGGACTGTGGCAGCGGAGCGTCCAGCAGCGTCGCGGGTAGTCGGATCAGGTTGTGGGAGCTGTCATGCTCGACGATATGTGGCGCGACGGCAGCGGCCAATATGGATCCCGCTTGCCACCCAAGGGTGGTCTCGATGGAGACGCGCACCGATTTGCCGAGCAGCCGGTCGATCACGGCCGCTTGCGCGGCCAGATCTCGTTCGATGATGAAGTTGCGCACGTCGTGGGGAACTTCATCACAGTCCAGTACGAGGCGAACGTCATGGCAGTGGTAATCCACCCGTGGGCGACTGAACACAAACGACAGCTTGCCGTACCCGTAGCGCGCGCCGATGTCGATCGCTTCGCGCAGCGTGCGGCTGTTGAGCATCGCAAATCCCCAGACCCCGAGCATGCCGAGTGTCATCTGACAGCCGGCTTCCACGCCAACGCCGCACACTGAATCCATGCGCCGCATCACATTGCGGATGATGGTCAGGTCTTGGCCCGCAGTAATTTCCACGTCGCTGCGGGATAGGTCCTCTGGGGTCAGCCCAGTCGACAGCAGACAGGCTCTCACCGGCACCCCATGCCGCTCCGCGGCCCGAGTAACTGCCAGGGCGGCGAAAGGCGTGCGGGCGAAGTCCCAACTCGGCGCCATGGTTGTCGTTGTCATCGGGCTTAAGGGTAGGCGCGAAAGGAGCGATGGGTTGTCCGAATCGGTCAATTCGGCGTCCGGCCGGGGTAAGGGTAAACCGCTGCGGCACTTCTACGCTGAGGCCAGGCAGGTCATATATCCGATACCGAGACTACAAGGGCGGAGCCATAACCTTGACACAACGATTAGCCGGCAAGACGGCGGTGATCACTGGTGCTGGTTCAGGTTTGGGACGTGCGACTGCTGCGCTATTCCACCGCGAGGGCGCCCAGGTTGTTCTCGGCGATATCTCGGGTCAGCAGAACGAGGCCGCCGACCAACTCGGACGAAACGCGCTGGCCGTCTCCGTCGACGTGACGCGGCCTGATCAGGTCGCGTCCCTCATTCGAGCGGCTGTTACAGAGTTCGGCGCACTTGATGTAGTCGCCAATTGCGCAGGTATCGATGGTGAGCTGACCCCCGCAGCCGCGATCTCGAACGCGAACATGCAGCGGGTGTTCGACGTTAACTTCATGGGACCGTTTCACGCGATGCGTGCGGCCATTCCCGTGCTTATTGAACGTGGCGGCGGCTCGATCATCAACGTCGCCTCAGCGACCACCGAGAAAGCGTTTCCAATGCTGGCGGCCTATGCTGCCAGCAAGTCGGCGTTGGTCTCGTTGACGCGCGCTTTTGGCGCTGAGTACGCCGCAGCGGGTATCCGCGTGAACGTCGTCAGCCCGGGCGTGATCGACACGCCGCTGTCGCGGGCATTCCCGCCCGAAATGTTCGACGGCGCTGTCCAAGCCACCCCGATAAAACGACCGGCGACCCCGGAAGATATTGCTAACGCCCTGCTGTTCTTCGCTTCCGATGACTCAGCATTTGCAACTGCCGGGACACTTTTCGTCGACGGCGGTATGAGTGTCGCATGAAAGGGCACGACCAAAAATGACCGCGGCCTACGCCGATCGTGAAGCGATCCGGGAGTTGTCCGCCCGGTACAACCTCGCCGCCGATACGCGGGATCTGCAAGCCTACGCCGACTGCTTCGTCGCCGACGGAGCTTTCGAGATGGTCGGGCTGACCCGCCTGCAGGGCCACGACGCGTTGAAAGCGATGATCAGCGCACTAGATTTCCCGACGCTTCACGTCAGCAACGACGCCCTTATTGACACCGACGCTGACGGAGCCGTCCAGACGTGCGCGTTGACGATCTTCGCCCGTGAACCCGATAGCAACAACATGGTCGTTCTTACTACCGGTCGCTATTCAGACCGCCTCGTGAAGACTGAGTCCGGTTGGCGTTTCGTCGAACGGATCGCAAAAACCGACAACGATCTGGGGGCCGCGATCAGCCAGTTCAGTCCCGCATTCGCGGCGCTGATGGATGGCGCGGCAACCGGCTGACATTGCTCACCACTCATACCGCCAGGAGGGTATTTGATGGACGATGTTGCCAAACTTTTGGCGATACAGTCGATTCGTAACAGCAAAGCGCGATATGGGCGTGGGGCAGACACTCAAGACTGGGACGTGTTCGCCAGCTCCTTTACCGAGGACGCATTGTGGGATGAACGGGGCTGGGCAATCGCTCGATTTCAGGGTACCGGAGAATGGAACAGCGTCGGCTGTGAAGTTGACTATTCGGTGCTCGAGGAGATGTCGACTATTCAACCGTGGCCTATTCGTGGCCGTGCAGCTATTCAAGAGTCAGGACGCGACGTCACCAACGGCGTGGCTACATTCCACCAGATGTTGAATCCAGAAATCGAGTTCCTGACCGACACATGCGCATCAGTTGTCTGGCCATTTCAGGATACTCTTCACTTTCCGAAAGGATCACCGATCGAGTGCTTCGACGGGTTGGGGCGATACATCGAAACATATGCTCCCGAGGGGGATGAATGGCGCATAAAGACATGCCGCGTTCTTCGGTTCATCGCGACCGTCAAAGGACCGATTGACGAGTAAAGACCACCGATGGGGTAGACGACCTCATCTGCACCGGCAGGGTCATCGGGTCGCGAGGGGCAACGGCTGGTCGGTCCGATGCCCGGCAGCACAAACTAGACGACGGAGTGATGATGACGGCTCGAATGAAGGGGAAGGTGGCGATAGTCACCGGGGCTGGACGAGGCATCGGTGAAGCGATGGCCCGCGCATTGGCGGCCGAGGGTGCCTCCGTGGTGGTTGCCGATATCTCGGGTGACCAGGAATCAGTCGCCAAATCGATCGGCGGTGCCGCCGTTGGGTTCAATGTCGATGTGACGTCCTCGGCGAGCGTTGCTGCGATGGTCAAGTTTGCGGTCGAGCGCTTCGGCGGACTGCATGTTCTCTGTAATAATGCCGGCATTGACGGAGACATCGCGCCCACTGCGGCGTACTCTCCGGAGAACTTTGACCGCGTCATCGCCGTTAACCTGCGTGGCGTATTCCTCGGCATGCACCACGCCATCCCCGCAATGCTGCAATCCGGCGGCGGATCCATCATCAATACAGCATCGATCGCCGCCGTCAAGTCACCGCCAGGCATCGTCGGCTACTGCGCCGCGAAGGCCGGGGTCATCGGTTTGACCAAAGGGGCGGCTTCAGATCATTCCCGAGGGGGAATACGCGTGAATGCGATCCTTCCCGGCGTCATTGAGACCCCGATGTATCTGCAACTGGTCGACACCAACCCCGCGATGCACGACATCATCACCGCGGAGGCCAACCGGGCCGCCATCGGACGCACGGGCAAGGCCGAGGAAGTCGCCGCCGCGGTGGTCTTTCTCGCCAGTGATGAATCCTCCTTTCTCACCGGACTTGCCCTACCGGTCGACGGGGGGTACGCGATATGACCACAACTGCGCAGGCCACCCGCGCCACCGTTGAAGCGTTCTACGCAGCCGGCGCTGGTCTTGACTTCGACCGGTTCTTCGGCCTGCTTCATCCCGAGATCGTCGTCTATGAACCGGAATGCCTCCCCTACGGGGGAACCTACCGGGGCATACCTGAGGTCCAGGGCCTGATCCAACAACTGGGCCAATACCTTGACCCTGCCACCGTGCGGCTTCGTAAGCTGCTGGTGGAGGCCGACAGCGCGGTCGCCACGATCACCATTGCGACACAAGCCGACGCAATGGAACTCCTCGTCAGCGAGCACTATCGGGTAAGCGGCGACAAGATCGTCGAATTGCGAATCTTCTTTTTCGACTCGACGCCCATCGGCACATAGAACACGACGACCCGCGCCTACTCTGTTGGTTCCCTACAACTCATCGACACCCAAGACCCCCTGACACAAAGTCCCCGCCGGCGGGCGCCTGCTTCGGCGGTTGGCTTGCGTCCCAAAGCGGGACACTGCGGCTCAGCCCCGCAGCTCCGCGGGGAACGGATCATTCTGCCCACTGGTGTAGGGATTTGCGGCCCGCCGCTTCTCGCCGGCCAACCTAGCCTTCAACGCGCCAAGACGTCCGCCCTTGTCCTCAAGGGCGAACTCCTTGATCATCGTGCGAGCGGCGTTCTGCCCAGGCATGCCGCTGATGCCTGCCACCGGATGGGTGCCCGAGCCAGTCAGATAGAGACCGGGAACGGGTGTCTTGTAGCCCGCGAATCCGGCCACCGGTTTGTTGGGCCCGAACCGGGTGATGGTGGGGTCGACGTGATAGACGCTGCCATCGATCGCCCAGAACCGCTCCTCGATATCGGGGAGCACGAGCGGATGAACGGCGACCTGTATCGACTCGACGCCCTTGTAGTACATCTCAGCATCCTTGATGATGCTGTCGGTGATCTCCTTGCGAGCCACGTCCCAGCCCTCTTCCGGGTAAGAAGGCGTGAGCCCGGTCCAGAACCACCACAGGTCTTTCCCCTCGGGCGACATCGACGGATCGAACGCGTTGGTGACCTGCGCAAGGCCAGGGATCGCCTCGGGCACCTGGCCGCGGACACAGGACCGCGCGGCCGCGGCGGCCTGCTCGTAGGTGTGGTAGCAGTTGCACGCCAACCGTAGATCGATACCATCGCCGCGCCACTTCTCGTGCTTAGACATATCAACCCTGCCGCTCAGCGCCACATTGACCTTCGCATCCGCGATACCGCGCTTGCGGGTGGGAATGTGATCCGCCGCATTCTGCTTTTTGTGCTCCAGCACGCCTCGCGGCAGCAGACGGGTCAGCGTGGTCCGCGGGCTGCACGCGGTGAGTACCCCGCGCCGCGCAACAATCTCGCGGCCATTCGCCAGACGCACACCAGTCGCGCGCCCACCGGTGATAACGATCTCCTCCACCGGTGCACTGGTGATGATACGACCGCCGTTGGACTCGATACTGGCGATCAGCGCACGGGGGAACGAGCCGGTGCCTCCGTGGAACATCGCGACGCCATACTTGCTCAGTACGCCCAGGTAGATCAGCGACCACCCGGACAAGTCGGCGTCGAAGGGCATGAAGGGAAGACTGGTCAGCAACGGCGCACGGATCATGTCGTGCTCGAAGCTCTCCTCAATGGCCTCCATCTGCGAACTGGCCATCCAGCGGCCGATGTTCACCAGCTGCTTGCGGTTCTTCGCCACCGCCTTCATCGCCTTGAAGATCGCAGGCAGTTCGGGGCGCGTCACGCTGGTCTGCATCAACGGCAAACCGATCTCGACGGCGGCGTCGATCACCTCGTAGAGGTCTAGCAGGGCTGCGGCGTCCCTCTTGGAGAAGTAGCTCAGCTCATCTGCTGTCTTCCGCGGGTCGCGCCACAGGCCCAGCGACGAGCCGTCCGCCGCGAGCTGGAAGTGCGCTGGGTCGATGACGGTCTGTCTGAGGCCGAACCTGCGCGACAGACCCAGATCTTCGTTGATCGTGGTGGTACGGAACAGCGAGGCCTGGATCGATGCTTCATTCATGGTGTACTCGGGCGCCCCAGGGAACGGGTTGGTGGCCGTCATTCCCCCCGCTGTCGGCGAGGCTTCCACCACGAGCACGTCGAGGCCTGCCTGCGCGAGGTAGGCGGCGGACACCAAGCCGTTGTGTCCAGAGCCGACCACCACCACGTCGGCACCGTGCGGAGTGTTCGACTCGTTGATGGGGTAGGCCAGGCGAGGTGCGGGCATGGGCAGTCTCCTTCAGCTGACGACTTTGAATCTAGGATAGAAAATATTCTCCAAATATGAAACCCGTACGCATGTCGCGTTGACTGGCCACAAGGTACCCGTGCCCAGCGGGCGGTCCCGGCTCCGAAACTGATTGCCCACAGACTCGACGCCCTATCGGCGAGAGGGCGTCGCGCACAGAATCCGTGCCGACCCGTCAGTGGGGGGTGATCTGCTCGTCTGGAGTCATTCCGCGGCAACGGCTGAGGCCCGATTGGGTCGGCGACTTCGATGTCGTGCAGTCGCCGCAGCGTCTCCCGCAACCCGATCCGGAGTTCCGGGCCAGCCGGCCGGTTACCAAACCTGGCCGTAAATATCCTATTTTTGAAGGTGTGTTTTCGTGAGGCGCGTCGTGGTGCAGTGACGCCCTCCCGTTGCTTCGTAGGGCGCCGTCTCCGTTCGGATTGACGCCATCGTGGGGGCATCAACCGCGTCCTATCTGCTGAGACGATCGCGGTGTGAGCCACGCATCATGTGGTACCGTCGGGTGCGCGCATCACACAGATGACGTACAGCACGCTGGCGGTGGTGTGCAGTAGCTGCACAGAATCTAATTAAAAATAGATTCAGGGACCAGAGGGAGAGCTGCGATGGGGTTCAAGAATTCGGCGGAGGTCGCCAAGTACATTGGCGGGATCTTTGAGTCGGCCTTTGAGGATCCAGAGATCGGCCCGAAGCTGGTAGACACCGGGCTGGTGATCGCCTTCGACTTCACTGATCCGGAGGCCGTCGTGGTGATCGATATGGCTAACAAGTCGGTGCGGGAGAGCGGCCCGGGCGACACGGCCGAACCGAAGCCGATGGCGACCATGTCGATGACCGCAGACACGGGCAACGCCTACTGGCAGGGCAAAGTGAATCTGCCGCTGGCGATGGCCAAGAAGAAGATCAAGGTCGAGGGCAACGTGGCCAGCTTGCTCAAGCTGGCACCGATGGGCAAGAAGCTCTACCCGGTCTACATCGACCGGCTCAAGAATGATGGCCGCGACGACCTGATTGTCTAGCGACGATGTATCCGGGTACCCACGCGGCGTCCGCGCCGGACCGTCCTGCCGTCATCATGGCCGGGTCTGGCCGGACTGTGACATACGGTGAACTCGATGACAACTCGGCGCGGTTGGCGTCGGCGCTGCACGGACTCGGGCTTCGGCCAGGTGATGTCATCGCGATAGTCTCAGACAACGCCGCCGAGGCGTTTGAGATCTATTGGTCGGCCATCCGCTCGGGACTCTATATCACAGCGGTCAACTGGCATCTGGCGCCGGACGAGGTGGCGTACATCGTGCGCGACAGTGGCGCCCGGGTGGTGATCGCATCCGCCGGGGTGGAGCAGTTGGCGTCACAAGTGGTGAAACTCGTTCCCGACGTGAAGCATTGGTATTCCTTCGGTGGGCACGTCGACGGCTACGAGTCGTACGCCGCGCTCCTCGATGGGGCGGGTCCGCGACTGGCCGATCAGCCCAGGGGCACCGAGATGCTGTACTCCTCGGGTACCACGGGTCGGCCCAAGGGCATCAAGCCGCGGATGTTGCCCATCCAGGTCGATGAACCGGGGGACCCGCTCACGGCGCTACTCGAGGGAGCCTTCAAGATCAGCCCCGACGATGTGTATCTGTCGCCGGCACCGATCTATCACACCGCCCCACTGAAGTGGAGCGCTACGGCCCAGGCGCTGGGTGCAACGGTTGTGGTGATGGAGCGGTTCGACGCCGAACAAATGCTCGCGGCCATCGAGCGTTACCGCGTCACGATCACCCAAGTGGTGCCCACCATGTTCGTGCGGATGCTGCAATTGCCCGAGGATGTTCGGGCCAAGTACGACGTGTCCTCGTTGCGGTTGGCGGTTCATGCGGCGGCACCGTGCCCGCCCGACGTCAAGGATGCGATGATTCGCTGGTGGGGGCCAATTCTGGTCGAGTATTACGGGGCGACTGAGCAACACGGGACGACCATCATCACCACCGGGGAATGGCAGGCTAAGCGCGGCTCGGTCGGCAAGGCCGCGCTCGGCGTGCTGCACATCTGCGATGACGAGGGTGTCGAGCAGCCGACCGGCGAGGTGGGCACGGTCTACTTCGAGCGTGACATCGTGCCCTTCGAATACCACAACGACCCGGACAAGACGGCGTCGTCCCGGCACCCTGAGCACGACACGTGGACCACCGTTGGCGATGTTGGCTATGTTGATGAGGACGGCTACCTGTTCCTCACCGACCGCAAGGCCTTCATGATCATCTCCGGCGGGGTGAACATCTACCCGCAGGAGATCGAGAACCTTCTCGCGCTGCATCCGAAGATTGCCGACGTCGCCATCATCGGGGTGCCGGACGCCGAGATGGGCGAGCAGGTCAAGGCCGTCGTCCAACTTCGAGACGGTGTTGCCGGGTCCGATGAGTTGGCCGACGAGATCATCGGCTACGTCCGTGATCGCATAGCGCACTACAAGGCGCCACGGTCGGTTGACTTCGTCGACGAACTGCCGCGGCTGGCCACTGGAAAACTCGCCAAACGGATATTGATCAACCGCTATGTGGAGGCATACCAATGACGATTGAAGCTCCGCTCCCGACCCGGCCACCCTACGACCCGGTCAACGTCTCGTTGGAGGAATTCTGGGCGCAAAGCTTCGACGATCGCGAGAAGGCGTTCAAGATCCTGCGCGATGAGCGCCCCGTCAGCTGGCACCGCCCGATGGAGGGCTCCATGATGGAGCCCGAGATCGACGGTGTCTGGTTGGTGACCCGCCACGAGGACGTCTGCTATGTCAGCAAGAACCCCGACCTTTTCTGTTCCGGGCAGGGGATCACATTCGAGGCGGTTCCCGAAGAGATGCTTGACGCCACCCAGTCGTTCCTGGGTATGGATGGCGCCAAGCACGCGAGCCTGCGCAAGCTCGTGAGCTCGGTGTTCACGCCGCGGCAGGTCACCAAGATCAAAGACCAGATCAAGCATCAGGCCAAGACGATCATCGATGATCTGCTCAAGACCAAAGAGGGCGACTTTGTCGAACAGGTGTCGAAGCGCCTGCCGATGTGGACCATCTACGACATGCTCGGCCTACCCGAAGATGAGCGCGACGAAGCGTCGCACTTGGCGGAGGGCATGGTGGCCTGGGCCGACCCCGATGTGGCCGCAGGCCGTGAACCCTCCGAAGTGCTCACGGACTCCCTGGTCGGGCTGCTCAACATCGGCATCGGTCTGGCCGAGCGGCGCCGGGAGGATCCGCAGGATGACCTGATGACGTCGCTGGTGCAAGCCGAAGTCGACGGACGGCGGCTCACCGATGACGAGCTCGGCCCGTACTTTGTGCTCCTGTCGGTCGCGGGCAATGACACCACGCGCACCACGACCACGTTCACCTCGCTGGCGCTGCAGCAGTTCCCCGAGCAGAAAGCATTGCTGGAGCAGGATTTCGACGGGCACATTCAAGTCGCTATCGATGAGTTCGTACGCTGGACCACCCCGGTGATGACGTTCCGTCGTACTGCCACCCAGGACACCGAGTTGCGTGGTCAGCACATCCGCAAGGGCGACTGGGTGACGATGGTTTATTCCTCGGCCAACCGCGACGAGCGGGTGTTCGACAATCCGAACACCTTCGATATTCGGCGTAAGCCGAACGCGCACGTCGGGTTCGGCGGCGGTGGCCCGCACTACTGCATGGGAACCTTCATGGCGAAGATGCAGCTGGAGTCGATGTTCCGGGAACTGATCTTCCGGGCGCCGAACCTACGGCTCGGTGAACCGAATTACCTGACCGGGAACTTCATCACCGCGGTGAAGTCCCTGCCCTACACCCTCGACTAGGAGAGCCATGGCCGACAATTCTGGGAAGCGTTACGTCGTCACCGGGGCCGCGTCGGGGATTGGTCATGCGGTGGCCGAGCGGTTGTTGGCCGCCGGCGCCGAGGTCTTCTCCCTGGACCGTAACTCGCCGACGGCAAAGGTGACGCGACACATCGAGGTTGACCTGGCTAACCCGCGCAGTATCGACGCTGCACTCGAGCAACTCGACGGCGAGTTCGACGGACTGATGAACATCGCCGGGATTCCCGGCACGGCGCCGGCCGATCTGGTGTTGGCGGTCAACAGTCTGGCGGTGCGTCACCTCACCGAGTCGTTCTTTGAGCGGCTCAAGCCGGGAGGCTCGGTGACCATCGTGTCCTCCACGGCCGGTTTCGGCTGGCCGGAGCGGCTTGAGGCGATCCGCGAGCTGTTGGCGACCGACACCTTCGAGGAGGGGGCGGAGTGGTTCAAAGCCAACCCGCAAGAGGGTAACGCCTACAACTTCTCCAAAGAGGTCTCCACCGTTTACACGCTGTCGATGGGCTTGGCGATGGCCGAGATGGGATTTCGCATCAATGCCGTGCTGCCCGGCCCGGTCGAGACGCCGATCCTGGTCGATTTCGAAGAATCGATGGGCAAAGACACGCTGGACGGGCTGAAGAACCTGCTGGGGCGCCACGCCAGCCCGGACGATATTGCCGGCGCCGTGCTGTTCTTGGCCTCCGATGCCGCGGGCTGGGTGAACGGCCAGGCACTGGCCGTCGATGGCGGTATCTCCGGCGCGGTGGCCAGCGGCGTGGTGCCGCCCCCCGAAATTTAGTGACGGTCGCGAACTCGGCGAAGCCGGTTGCGGTGGCTCGCCACACGACAAGATTAGGAACCCTGGGAGAGTCCGTGACCATTCATCCACTGCAGACAGCCGATAGCGACCATGTGCTCGCCGAAATGCGGCGGGTTTTCGCTACCGGTCGCACCCGGCCGTTGGACTGGCGGCTGACGCAGTTGCGCGGTATCGAGCGGTTCGTCGACGAACGGGAGCCGGAGATCGCCGCGGCGCTGGCCGAAGATCTTGGCCGTTCACCGGCAGAGGCGTGGCTCGGTGATGTCGCTTCGACCAAGGCCGAAGCCGTGTATGCGCGCAAGCACGTAAGGAAGTGGATGCGCGGACAGCGACAGTCGTTGCCGCTGGCGCAACTGCCGGGGCGCGCATGGGTGCAGTACGACCCGCTGGGCGTGGTGTTGGTCATCGGCCCGTGGAACTATCCCCTCTATTTGAGCCTGGCGCCGCTGGTGGCTGCTGTCGCGGCTGGTAATTGTGCGGTGGTCAAACCGTCCGAGCTGGCACCCGCAACGTCGGCGCTGTTGGCGCGGCTATTGCCACAATATGTCGATCCACACGCTGTGCGGGTCGTGGAAGGCGATGCTGCCGTTACACAAGACTTGCTGGCGGCTGGGTTCGATCATGCGCTGTTCACCGGCGGCACAGAGATCGGAAAGAAGATCATGGCCGCGGCAGCGCCGACGCTGACCCCGGTCACGTTGGAGCTGGGCGGCAAGAGCCCGGTGATTGTCGCCGCCGACGCGGACATCGATGTCGCCGCCCGGCGTATTGCCTGGGTAAAGTTGCTGAACTCCGGGCAGACCTGCATCGCGCCGGACTATGTGCTGGCCGACCACCGGATCGTTGACGCGTTGGTTGGCAAGATTGTCGCCAACCTCCGCGATTTCCGGTCGGGTGAAGCGGATCCGAAGTTGCCGATCGTCAACCAGCGCCAGTTCGACCGGCTGGTGTCGCTGATCAACGCTACCGACGGCAGGGTGGTCACCGGCGGCCGGTCGGACACCGTCACGCTGCGGATTGAACCCACGGTGATCGTCGACCCGCCACCAACCGATCCGGTGATGGCCGATGAGCTCTTCGGTCCGCTCCTTCCGATCGTGACTGTCGAATCCGTGAATCATGCGGTGCAGTTCGTCAACAGCCGGCCCAAGCCGTTGGCGCTTTATGTTTTTACCTCCTCGGGCCCGCGCGGCCGCGATCTGGTCAACCGCATCCCCTCCGGTGGCGCGGTAATCAACCACGTCGCCATGCACTGCCTCGTTCCGTCACTGCCGTTTGGCGGCGTCGGCGCCAGCGGTATGGGTGCCTATCACGGCAGGTGGGGCTTCGAGACACTCAGCCACCGGCGCGCGGTCTTGGCCAAGACCGCCAAACCTGACCCGAAGCTGCTATACCCCCCCTATACCCAGCGGGCACTGAACATTATGCGGAGGCTGTTCTGATGAAGGTACGAGTCGACACCGCCAAATGCCGGGGGATCGGATTGTGCGAAGTCGCCGCACCGGCCGTATTCGAGGTCGGTGATGATGGTCTTTCGCACGCGGTCGATCCGCAGCCGTCAGAACAAGAGCGGACTGCAGTCGAGGAGGCTGTGAGCAACTGCCCGACCGGGGCGCTGTCCATCGAGGACTAAGACACAGTGACGTACGTCATCACCCAAAACTGCTGCAAGGACGAAAGTTGCGTTGCGGTGTGCCCGGTGGACTGTATCCGCCCGGCGAGCGGTGCGGGGGGGTTCACCGACACCGAAATGCTCTATATCGATCCGGAGACCTGCATTGATTGCGGCGCGTGCGAGGTGGAGTGCCCGGTCGACGCGATCTACTATGAGGGGGATCTGCCGCCGGAATTGGAACGGTTCCGCGAGATCAATGCGAGCTATTTTGAGCGCAATCCGTTGGTCGCCGACGCCCGCCCGTCCAGTGAGGCCCACCCGGCGGTGGAGTCAGGCTCGCTGCGGGTGGCCATCGTCGGTGCGGGGCCGGCGGCCTGCTACGCCGCCAGCGAATTGAGCCGCGTCGGTGGGGTCGAGGTGGATCTGTTTGAACGTCTCCCGACACCGTTCGGGCTGGTGCGGGCGGGAGTAGCGCCGGATCATCAGCACACCAAGTCGGTGGTCAACATCTTCGACCCGGCTTTCACCAGCCATGGGTTGAGCTGTCACCTCAACGTCGAGGTCGGCCGGGACATCACGCACGAGGATCTCCTGGCACATCATCACGCTGTGATCTACGCGGTGGGGGCGTCCAAGAGTCGTGCTCTCGGCGTCCCGGGTGAGGAGCTTCCCGGCAGCCACGCCGCAGCCGACTTCGTCGGCTGGTACAACGGTCACCCCGCCCACGTCCACCATGCCTTCGACTTATCCGCCGAACGAGCCGTGATCGTCGGCAACGGCAATGTGGCGTTGGACGTGGCCCGGGTGTTGTTGATGGACCGCGAGGAGCTGGCGAAAACCGACATCGCCCAGCATGCGTTGGATCACCTGTCGGACAGTACGGTTCGTGAAGTCGTGATCGTGGCCCGCCGCGGGCCGAGGGAGGCGGCGTTCTCGTTCGGTGAGTTCCTGGCGCTGGCTCACCTGCGGGATGTCGATGTCATCATCGACAGCGAAGACCTGGATCCGAAGTCCGACGACGACGTCGAGACGGTGATGAAGCTGGAGATCGCACGGCAGTTCGCTCAACGCGCCCCGCAGCCGGGGAATAAACGAATCTCCTTCCGGTTCTTGACCTCGCCCGCCGAGGTGGTCGGCGACGACCATGTCGAAGGGCTTCGTGTCACTCATCCCAACGGTGATACCGAGGTCATCGACACCCGGCTGATCCTGCGCTCGATCGGCTACCACGGCTCGCCGATCGACGGCGTACCTTTCGATGCCGCCAAAGGTGTGGTGCAGAACGAGAATGGGCGTGTCGTTGACGAGAACGGCCAACCCGTCCCTGGCGTCTATGTCACCGGCTGGATCAAACGCGGCCCGCGCGGGGTGATCGGAACGAATCGCAGCTGCGCCGAACAGACGGTGGCCAAACTGTGGGAGGACTTCGACGCCGGGTCGCTGAGCCGCGCGGTGGCTAATCGGGACTCTTTAGCCGGCCTGCTCGCCGAGCGCGGCGCAGTGCCTGTCGATTGGCAGGGCTGGCGCGCCATCGACACCGCCGAACGCAAGCGCGGCAGCGAATTCTCCCGGCCCCGCGCGAAATTCGTCGACGTTACCGAGATGCTTTCCGTCGTCAACCGGAGCGACGAGGTGCGGTGAGTAGCGCAGCGGCATGACCGACAACCAGCGTTGAGGTGACCGGAAGCTACGCCTCCGGCGATGAATTGCCCATCCCGTGGCATTGGCTGTGCAAGTGGTCGCTGCAACAGCCAACCTTTCCGCCGGCAGCGCCGGCGCTGGGTAGGACATTCACTCATTGCCGCGCAGTGGCACAGGCGTATTCGCAGAGACCTCGGCGAGGAACTGTTCGACGGCTACTGCGGCGTGCGCGGCGCGGGTGGACCCGAGGATGTCAAAAGCGTGCTGGGCGAAGGGCAACTCGGCGTATGCCACAGGCTGCATGCTGACCGCACGCAACCTGGCGACAAACGCACGCGCCTGCTCGACTGGGAGGAACGTGTCGTTGCGCCCGTGCAAGACGAAGAACGGCGGTGCGTCTGCGCGGACGTAGTTGAGTGGCGATGCGGCCCGGTATGTCGCCGGATCATCGGCGAGCGTCTGCTTGATGACGGACTTCTCCAACAGCGGCACCAAGTTCGGATGGTTCCTCGCGTGCACTCCGGTCAGGTCGTAGACACCGTAGAACGGGATGGCCGCCTGCACGCGGGTGTCCGCATCCTCGAATCCCGGCTGAAACAGTGGATCGTTCGGCGTCAGCGCCGCCAATGAGGATAGGTGCCCGCCCGCCGAGCCGCCGGTGACGGCAATGAAATCGGGGTCTCCGCAGTATTCGGCGATGTGTGCCTTGACCCAGGCGATCGCTTGCTTCACATCGACGATGTGGTCCGGCCAGGTGTTGCGCGGACCGAGCCGGTAATTAATGGACACGCAGATCCAGCCCATTTCGGCCAGGTGGCTCATCAACGGATGCGCTTGTCCGCGTTTGTTTCCCATCACCCATGCGCCGCCCGGTACCTGCACAAGCACCGGCGCGCGGCCGTCGCGACGCAGATCGGTGCGACGCCAGATGTCCAGATGGTTGGCCCGGCCGTACGGCCCGTAGCTGATGTCCGAATCGTGGGCGTAGTCGCGGTAGATGCGTAGCATCCGGACAATCCCCGGGGCTTTCGCCGTTGCGCCGTGCGGCGCCGGCCGATCCCACAGTCCTACCGAGTCGGTGCGACGGTCACTACCGAGGCCACGGTCCAGCGCGGCAGACAACGGAGCCTGCGAACGGTGGCCGCACCGATGAAGGCCCACCAGCCCGACGGCCGAGGCGATCGAGACCAGCCAGGCAACCAGCCGCATACGCGGTGACAACCGCCGGGTCTGAGTGGCCAGCGCGCCCACTTGCGTAGCCAGCGTCTGAAGCGGCAGTTCGGATGCGATCACGCCGAGCGCGACCGCCGCGACCGACGGATAGCCCTTGTTTGACAGTGGCCGGTAGGCGTTGAGCGTCGTCAATGCGCCGAGCAACGCCGTTGCCAGGGCGAGCAGCGGTCGCTTCACTGACCCGCCACCCCCGCGGCGCGCGCCAGTTCGTCGAGCGCTCCCTGGATGGCGTCCAGCAACTCCCACGGGTCATCGACCTGATCACGGTCGACGACGATACCGACGTCGATGTTGTGCTGATAGCTGAGCACGGTGATGTTGAGCGCCACGCCGTCGAAGATGGCCGACGCGGGATAGGTCGCCACTTGACGGGCGCCGGCGCAGTACAGTGGCGTCGGCGATCCCGGCACGTTGGAGATGAGCAGGTTGGCGGGCGGCTCGATTCGCGGTTGGGTCAGCAGGACACTGGTGGCGCGCGCGGCGCGGGCGAACAGCGCCGGCGGCAGAAAGTTGTTCGCGTCCTGCATCAGCGTGGCTGGCAACGCTTGGTGGCGTTCTTTGGCTGACCGCAGATTCTCGTGGACACCCAGCGCGCGGGTCCGCGGGTCGGGCTCGTCGGTGGCGATCTGCGTACACATCATGGATATGCGGTTGCCGAAAGTGCCCTGCTCCTCGGGGGTCCGCACCGACACCGGGACCAGTGCGACCAGCGACTCGTCGGGGAGTTCGCCCCGGTCCTTCAGCCAAGTCCGCAGCCCGCCTGAGCACACCGCCACCACCACGTCGTTGACCGTGAGGCCCAGCGCGTTCTTGATGGCCTTCACGACATCGAGCGACAGCGAGCCAAACGCCACCCGGCGATGCGGCGAAATGCGTCCGTTGGTGACGATGCGCGGCGCACGGACCTGGGGACGCTCGAGCAGACCACCGTCACGTCGAGGCGGAAATAGTGTGCGGCTCAGCCCCGCCAGTGATCGCACCCCGGGGATCGTGCGCATCATCGGGGCGTCATCGAGGTGGCGCAGTCCGCGCGGCAGCGAGCGCAGCAGCCGCATCGGCTGCAGGGGCACACCGGCCAAGCCGCGCATGAACATCCGCCACTCGCTCGGCACGGTCCCGGGTTCAACTGGGTCGGCCGACACCGGTTGCCGCGCGGGCTCGGAGGAATGGTCAAGCAGGACGGTCATGACCTCGGTGCCGGCGATGCCGTCTACGGCGGCGTGGTGCATCTTGGTAATCAGCCCGACCCGGCCGTCCTCCAGTCCCTGGACCACATGCAACTCCCACAGTGGCCGTGATCGGTCGAGCGGTAGCGACGCGATGCGCGCCACCAGGTCCGCGAATTGGCGGATGTTACCGGGCGGTGGTATGGCCGCCTCGCGGATATGAAAGTCCGGGTCAAACTCGACGTTCTGGGCCCAGTACGGGTAGTCGATGCCGAAGGGGATCGGCACCAGTCGCCAGCGGAACACCGGCAGCAGGTGCAGTCGCTCCGCGACGAGTGCCCGGACATCCTCGACGGTCATTGTCCCACCGGGCGCAGTCGACGGGTCGTACACCGACGCGGCAACGATGTGGGTGTGGTTACGCCCGTCCTCGGCGACGATGAACTGAGTGTCCAAACTATCAAGATGGCGCATCCGCGCTCCTTTGAAAGTGTGGGCTAGACGTCGTCACGCGGTTGCGCGTGACAGTGGCCGCTGATGCAAAACGTCATGGCGTCCGCTGCGCTGTCGGATGAACGGATTTTAATTTAGGCTAAAGAGATGGGCAATAGCGTGGGCCGTCCGCCCGGCCGGCGATCTTCATCGGTTGGTGTCGATGCGGCTTTGCGGCAAGTCGCTGGACCTCGAATTTAATCAATGTTAAAATCATCGCTATGACAGCTCCGCACCCGACGGACCAAGGGGTCGGTGGACCTTACGCGGGCACCTGGACCGACGATCGACGGTTCATTAACGCCTCGGCGGCTGACGGCAGTCGTACTCGAACAGATCGAGGCGCCATGACGCGCAACCACGTTGCGGAAGGATTGCCATGGCTTACGTAATTACGCAAAACTGCTGCAAGGACACCAGTTGCGTGTCGGTCTGTCCGGTGGACTGCATACGCCCAGCCGGCGGTACCGGCGAGTTCACCGACACCGAAATGCTCTACATCGATCCGGTGGCGTGCATCGACTGTGGCGCGTGCGCTGAGGCGTGCCCAGTCGACTCGATCTATTACGAAGACGAACTGCCGCCAGAGTTGGAGCGCTTCCGCGATATCAATGCGCGTTACTTTGAACAGCATCCGTTGGAGATGGATATCCCGCCTGCCTGTCCCGACCATCCCGCGATCGAACCAGGCTCGTTGCGGGTGGCGATCGTCGGCGCGGGTCCGGCGGCCTGCTACGCGGCGGGCGAGTTGAGTCGGATCGGCGGGGTAGAGGCCGACCTGTTCGAGCGGCTACCGACGCCGTTCGGATTGATCAGGGCAGGAGTAGCGCCGGACCACCAGAACACCAAGGCGGTGGTCGACGTCTTCGGCACTGCGTTCGCCAACACGCAATTCGGCTGCCACTTCAACGTAGAGGTCGGCCGTGACGTTACGCATGACGAGCTACTGGCGCACTATCACGCGGTAATCTATGCGGTGGGGACGTCAAAGAGCCGCGATCTCGGGATCGCGGGTGAACAGTTGCCGGGCAACCACGCCGCCGCGGACTTCGTCGCTTGGTACAACGGCCATCCGGATCACGCCGACGACGTATTCGACCTGTCTGCCGAGCGTGCGGTGATCGTCGGCAATGGCAATGTCGCTCTCGATGTGGCGCGCGTTCTGCTGATGTCTCCCGACGAACTAGCGAAGACCGACATCGCTGACCACGCGCTAGCGGTGTTATCCCAAAGCAACGTTCGCGAAGTCGTGATCCTAGGCCGGCGCACACCCCGCGACGCGGCATATTCAGTTGGTGAGTTTCTGGCATTGGGTCACTTGCCCGAAGTCGACGTGGTCATCGACAGCGACGACCTGACTGTCAAGAGCGATGACGACATCGAAACCGCACTCAAAGTCGAGTTGGCGTGTGAATTCTCAAGGAAGGAAACGTCTCCAGAGCGTAAGCGCATCGTGTTTCGGTTCATGACCTCACCGGTCGAGGTCGTCGGCGACGGGCGGGTCATGGGCGTGAGGGTGGTCACCAACAGCGTTGGCCGCAGCGACACCGTAGTTTCCGCCGATATCGATGACGGTGCTGAACTGATCGAGACATCCCTGATCTTGCGTTCCATCGGTTACAAGGGTTCGGCCATTGACGGCCTGCCTTTCGATGACGGCAAGGGCGTGGTGCCCAACGACGATGGGCGGGTTATAGACAGTAATGGCCAACCTGTGTCCGGGGTGTACGTGACGGGCTGGATTAAGCGCGGCCCGTCGGGGGTCATCGGAACCAACCGGAGCTGCGCCCAAGAGACCGTAGCCCGGCTGTGGGAGGACTTCGACGCGGGCATGCTGACCCGCGATGTGAGGCACCGGTCCGCGGTCGGTGAACTGCTCGCCGACCGCGGTGTCCAACCCGTCGACTGGCAGGGCTGGCTCGCTATCGATGGCGCCGAACGTAACAGGGGTGCCGAGGTATCACGACCGCGGGTGAAGTTCGTCGGAATTAGCGAGATGCTGGCTGCCGCCGACCGCTGACTTCAATGGATCGCTTACCGTCATCGCAGCTTCTCGTCGCACCTGAGCACGACCTTGTGTCGATCCTACGGTCGTTCCTCCAGCGTGGGATGACAGTGGCCCTTGGCGACGGTGTCGGCGCCGTGCGCTGTCTTGACGACGGGCTCCCGATATGTTCGGCGATCAGCAGGGTCGCGGCGGACGTCGGATCGATCGGGCTGATTCTCGGGTGGCTGCCCGGTGCGCTCGAAGGTCTCGACACCGCTGCCTTCGCCGACATTGTCGCACTCATGCCTGGCTGGGGGATGCGTGATGTGTTGCGGAGCCCGAAGGCGCGGTTCGTGCCCACCAGTCTGGCAAGCATCCCGGGCCTGCTCGCTGGTCCACTACGTCCAAGCGTATTGATCACCCGGTTGGTGGAGCGGGACGGGCTGCTGTATTTCGGCACAGAGGTGTCCTGGCAGCGAGAGGTCATCGACGCCGGTGTGCCCGTACTCGCATTCATTGACACCGTCGCGCCCGCGGCCAGTGCCGAGGCGCCATTGGATCCGGGACGGGTGCGCGTGGTGGGGCGGACCGATGACGGTCCAATTGCGCTGCGGCCGAAAGAGCCCGCACCGGTACACAACGCGTTGGCCGAGCGTGTACTGCACTTCGTCCCGGCGGGAGCACGGCTGCAGTATGGGCCCGGCCAACTTGGTACCGCATTGTTACGTCAGGTGCAGGTGCCGCTGCGCATTGACACCGGGCTGCTGACCGACGCGGTGGTGGAACTGGATCAACGTGGCCTGCTGGTTGGTGAGCCGGCCGCGACCTATTTGATCGGCAGTGAGGTGCTCTACGAGTGGGCAGAGGGCCGGCGTATTCTGCGCGGCATCGACTACACCCACGATCTGATTCGGCTGTCCCGCGGCGAGCCATTCGTCGCCGTCAACACCGCGATCGAGATCGACCCGGCCGGTCAGATCAACGTTGAGGGAGTGGGCGACCGGGTTGTGGGCGGCATCGGCGGTCATCCCGACTTCTGTGTGGCCGGGCGAATGAGCCGGGGCGGGCTGTCAATCATCGCGGTTCCGTCCTGCTTCAATGGGCGTTCACCGCTGGTGGCGCAGCTGAGCCGACCGGCCTCGACCCCCGCACACGACGTCGATCTGATCGTGACCGAGGCCGGGCATGCCGACCTCCGCGGGGCCAGCTGGTCGCAGCGTCGCCAGCTGATCGGCGAACTCTTCGGCCGCGTCGACTGAGGCCGGCAAGCGGTGCTGGTCTCTCAGATACCGCCGCGGGCGACGAGCTGCCCGGCGATGACATTGCGCTGGATCTCGTTGGTGCCCTCCCCGACGATCATGAGAGGGGCGTCGCGGAAGTAGCGTTCGACATCGAACTCAGTGGAGTAGCCGTAACCGCCATGGATGCGAACAGCGTCCAACGCAATCTCCATCGCCACCTCCGAGGCGAACAGCTTGGCCATTCCAGCCTCCATATCGGCACGCTCGCCGCTGTCGTAGCGTTCGGCGGCGTAGCGGGTGAGCTGGCGGGCGGCGGTGAGCTTGGTGGCCATGTCAGCCAGGTAATTGGCCACCGACTGGTGCTTCCAGATGGGCTTGCCGAAGCTTTCCCGCTCCTGGGCGTAATTGAGTGCGTCCTCCAGTGCCGCGGTCGCCACCCCGAGCGCTCGGGAGGCCACTTGGATACGGCCGGTTTCAAGGCCTTTCATCATCTGCGCGAATCCCTTGCCCGGTTCGGCGCCGAGCACGGCCGATGTGGGTACTCGGCAGTCATCGAACGACAGTTCGCAGGTTTCCACACCCTTATACCCGAGCTTGGGTAGGTCTCGCGACACCATCAGGCCCTGGCCATGTTCGCACAGCACTATGGAAATGCCCTTATGCTTCGGCGTCGCTGCCGGGTCGGTCTTGCACAGCAGCGCGATCAGGCCGGATCGGCGGGCATTGCTGATCCACGTCTTGGACCCGTTGATTACGAGCTCAGACGCGTTGGGGCCGTCCGGCAGCGCTGTCGTGCTCATGTTCTGCAGATCTGACCCTCCACCGGGCTCGGTCAGCGCCATCGTTGCGCGCATCTGCCCGGTCGCCATGGCAGGCAGGTACTTCTGTTTCTGCTCCTCGGTGCCGAACAAGGTGAGGAGTTTGGCCACGACGGTATGGCCGCCCATCGCGCCGGCTAGGCTCATCCAGCCCCGGGCCAACTCCTGGGTGACGTCCACGTAGCACGGCATCGACACCGGTGAGCCGCCGTATTCCTCGGGGATCGCCAGGCCGTAGATGCCGATTCGTTTCATCTGGTCAATCCACTGTTCCGGGTATTGGTTGGCGTGCTCAACCTCGCGAACCGCAGGCTTCACATCACGGTCGATGAAAGCCCGCACCGTGTCGACCAGCAGCGCCTCTTCCTCGTTCAAATGGAAGCTCACCGGACCACCTCTCAATGTTTTTAATGCAAGATAAAAATTATAGTAGCGTACGTCGGCGGCGCCAGTTGCGGCGGTTCGCGGCGTCGAACGCACAACCGCATGCTCCGGTGCAGCGATCGGTGGGCACAGGCCGGGCCTGGGGCCGTGCGCAACGCAAGTTAATATCAATTAGAAATCGGCCGGTCCCCGGATGGAGGTGCGTGCAGGCGATGAGGGCCGAAGACGCGGGCCCCCTGGGTTGGGGTACCTCCGGCGAGCTGACCCCGTTGGAGACGGTCATGTGGCGCGCGGACGTCGACCCGATGATGCGGTCGACGGTGATGGCGATGGAATTGCTCGACACCGAGCCCGACTGGAATCGGCTGCTGGCCGCACATGAATGGGCCAGCCGGATGGTGCCGCGATTTCGGGATCGGGTGATTGAACCGCTGGGCCTCCTGGGAGCGCCGATGTGGGCAAGGGACCAATATCTAGATCTGCACTATCACCTGCGACGAGTGCGCTTGGGCGGCGACGGCGGGTGGCCGGAGCTGCTCACCGCGGCCGGGCAGTATGCGATGACACCGTTCGATCGCGCGCGTCCGCCTTGGGAGGCTCTGTTGGTCGAGGGCCTCCCGGGCGGTAAGGCGGCATATCTGCTGAAGCTGCACCACGTTCTCAGCGATGGTGTGGGGCTGACCCAATTGCTGTCGCAGATCCACTCTCGACAGCGTGCCCACCAGCCCGACAAACCTCAACCTGCCGTGGTTCGCTGTACCGAACGCCGTGCCATAGAGCACCTCTCGCGGCAACTTCGCCACGACCTTGGTGAGGTGTCGACCCTGATGCGCGTCGGCGCGACCACCACCCTCAAAGCCCTTCCTGGCCCGGTCGGATGGGCCCGCGGCGCCCTTCGGTATCTCGATTCGGCGCAACGCGTGCTGTCGCCCCCGAGTGTGCCAGGGCTGCCCCTGCTTTCCCGGCGCGGAGCATCCTGGCGGTTCGTCGGGTTGGATGTGGACTTCGCTGATCTCCGTAGTGCGGCGAAGTCGGCCGGTGGGTCGCTCAACGACGCATTCCTGGCGGCGCTGCTCGCCAGTTTCCGGCTCTACCACGAGAAGCTGGGGGCTCCATTGAGTCCGGATGTGATGATGCCGGTGTCGATACCGGTGTCGGTCCGCCGTGACGATGATCGAGCCGGTGGTAATCATTTCGCACCGGCTCGGCTGGCGGCCCCGGTCGGCGTGCCCGACCCGGCAGTCAGGATCAAAGAGATTGGCGACCTTGTGCGTAAGGCCCGCAGCGAACCGGCGCTGAAGAGTGCCGAACTTGTCGCACCGTTGATGGCGCGACTCCCCGCGTCTGTTCTGGTCCGGCTTGCTGGTGCCACAACGGCGGGAAACGATCTGCAAGCCAGCAACGTCCCGGGCGTCAAGGAAGATCTCTACTTGGCTGGAGCGCGGATCGAACGCATCTATCCCTTTGCGCCGCTGCCTGGATGCGCGGCGATGATCAGCTTGCACACGTATCGGGGCGTGTGCTGTATCGGAGCGAATCTGGACGCCGCAGCCGTGACCGACCCTGCACTCTACGCGTCGTGCCTACGCGACGGATTCACCGAGGTTTTGGGGCTGGCCGGCGGGTCGGCGAAGCCGGTCCTTCTGGCATGACTGGCCATGACCTGCGCCAATCATGCTGCTACCGGTGCCATGTTGTCGGCACGGGTATGGAGCAAGTGCCGCTGGCTGTTGAAGCAAAGCGCAGTGGTGTGAGTCTCTGCTATCGGTGAGACCCGCTTGCGCTCCGTGGCGACTGCTTCTAATCTAGGGTAGAAAATTTCGACGAGAGCGAACGCCTGCTGTATCAATCGACCGACTGCCAACAGCATCCGCGGCCGAACGGCACGCCACGGAAGTTGGCTTCACGCTGACCGGTATCCCGTCGCTGCAGCACTATTATGCGCGGATCCTAAGCCGGGGGCGATTGCGTTCCAGGCCAACAACGGAACGATGGAAGGATCTGCCATGGGTGTCGCCATCGAGGTAGAAGGACTGACTAAATCCTTCGGTTCTGCGCGGATCTGGGAAGACGTCACGATGACGATCCCGCAGGGTGAGG
>NZ_JBGGKS010000018.1:0-116510 GCF_041287095.1 Mycobacterium sp. pUA109
GCCTTGCCATGCTGACATCCTTCCAGCCCACCCCACGGGGCAAGCCAACTCAGATGTCACCTGTTCATGCAGCAGACCCCGCTGATCACGCCGTCGGTTGCGGCGCTACTAGGATCCTGGTTCGGATGGCCGCTACGAATCCGACTTCGCCGCCACGCAGCGCGGTACCAAAGCTGACGCCGGCGCGACCGTAGGCCTCGATGCGACTTCGCTACCGAGTGCAGAGGAAGATTGAGCTGATGAGCGGCCAAAGCACTGCCGATGCTGAGGTTGGCCTAGCCGACACCATCGGCATGCTGCGCCAACCGTGGGTGCAGCCGTTGCGGACCAGTGCGGGACACGGGTGGCGCGGACTCTATCTGTCGACGCAGCGTGAGCTGCCATACCAGGCGAGCTTTGAGCCCGCACGGACACACCTGGTGGTATTGCACCTTGGTGGTCCGGTCGTGGTCGAGTACAGCAGCGGTGGCTGGATCGAACGCAAGCCCGTGCCAGCCGGTGGATTCTTCCTATATCCAGCGGGGCGTGATCTCAACGTCGGTTTGGACGGCGACCTGAACACCATTCATGCGAATTTGGCGACAGAACAGGTCGACCAAGCGGCGGGTGGCCGCAGGGTCGAGCTGTTGCCAAGGCTGGGTCCGCACGATCCGATGGTCGAGCAGCTGCTGCTCGCGATGGACGCCGTGCTCAAAGTTGATCGGCCCACCGCGCGCACTTACGTGGACCACCTCACCGCGATGCTCGCCGCTCATCTAGCGCACCGGTACAACCTCACCGGAACTATGGCGCTGTCCGCACCGGTGGCCGCTGCGCTAGACCAACGTCAGCTTGACCACGTCATCGATGTGATGAAATTACGTCTGGCCGAACCGATCCCGCTTGCCGACCTGGCGGCAGTGGCTGGCTTGAGCACCAGTCAGCTGACTCGCAGGTTCAAAACTGCGACCGGCCTAACACCGCACCGCTACCTGGTGCGACTGCGCCTCGCACAGGCGGTGCGCGAGTTACGCACCAGCGACCGCGCGATCGCCGACATCGCCACGTCGTGCGGGTTCTCGCACCAGGAACACCTCACCCGAACCATGCGGATGCAGACCGGCACCACC
Organism: Mycobacterium sp. pUA109; assembly: GCF_041287095.1. Taxonomy (NCBI): domain Bacteria; kingdom Bacillati; phylum Actinomycetota; class Actinomycetes; order Mycobacteriales; family Mycobacteriaceae; genus Mycobacterium; species Mycobacterium sp. pUA109. The sequence continues at coordinate 1,110 of NZ_JBGGKS010000018.1, forward strand.
CCCGCTGAGGTACGGCGCACTAACTGACCTGCTGCATGCGTGTTTTGTACAAGAAAGCCGCGTCAAACATGCAGGACAGGTGGCGATCCTCGACAAATACTGGGACCGCTACGTGATCTCGGTAACAGTTGGAGTCAGTGCCGATGAGAAGTTTCACCTATAACGCTCGGCCGGCACGAGTTGTGTTCGGCAGCGGCGCCGCGGCGGCCGTCGGGGAGGAGGTGCGGCGTTTGCAGCGCAGCCGGGTGCTCCTGCTCGGCGGCCCGCACGTCGCCGACGCTGTTGCGGCCATCCAACACGCGCTGGGTTCGTTGGTGGTGGCCCGCTTCGATGACGCCGCGATGCACACTCCGATCGAGGTGACGGTCCGCGCGCTGGAGACCGCCAAGGATAACGCGGTCGATTGTGTGGTGTCCGTCGGCGGTGGATCGACCACCGGTCTGTCGAAGGCCCTCGCCGTGCGTGCGGGATATGACCAGGTGATCGTGCCGACCACCTACGCAGGGTCGGAGGTGACCCCGGTGCTCGGTGAGACCGAAAACGGAAGCAAGACAACGCGTTCATCTGCGGACATCCTGCCTGAGGTCGTAGTCTACGACGTCGACCTCACCCTGGGGATGCCCACTGATCTCACCTTGACGAGCGCGGTCAATGCGCTGGCGCACGCGGTCGAGGCGCTGTACTCGCCCGAGGCGAACCCCGTAGTCGACGGTGTGGCGCTGCAGGCGGTCACGCAGATCACGCGGGCGTTGCCGGCGGTGATGGACCAGCCGGGTGACCGTGACGCCCGCGCCGAGTTACTGCAGTCGGCGTGGCTGGCTGGCATTTGCTTCGCTTCGGTCGCGATGGGGCTACACCACAAGCTGTGTCACACCCTCGGCGGTAGCTTCGCCCTGCCGCATGCGCCAACCCATACCGTGGTCTTGCCGCACGCGATGGCCTACAACGCGCCCGCTTCTCACGATGCTATGACCCGGATCGCCGAGGCCATGCGGGTGCCCGACGCCCCGGCGGGTGTTTTCGACCTGGTATCCACCTTCGGTGGCCCAACATCATTGGCGGATCTGGGATTTGATCGCGCAGACATCGGACGTGCTGCGCAGCTGGCCGTTGCCAGGCCGTATCCGAACCCGCGCGAGGTGACCGGCGACGGCATCGCCACGCTGTTGGAAGGCGCTCACGCCGGCCGGCGTCCTGGCGGGGGCACCGGGTTCCCGCGCATCCGCCTGGACCAGCTGACCCGGACCGTGCTTGCTAGTTTCGATGCCACATTCGATTCGCGGCTGCACGCTTTGATGACCGGCCTGGTCAGCCACGCCCATGAGTTCGTCACCACCCACGACGTCACCCAAGAAGAGTGGGCGTTTGGCATCGACTTCCTCACCCGCACCGGCCAGATCAGCAGCGATACCCGGCAGGAAACCGTCTTGCTTTCGGACACCTTGGGAATCTCGAGCGCAGTGGACATGCTTGCCAACTCGCGCGTGGTGGCACAGACCCCGTCCGCCATCCTGGGGCCGTTCTATGTCGAGGACCCGTCGGCCGAAGAATCGGGCGCCGACATCGCCCACGGGACGCCCGGCGCGCCGATGTGGGTGCAGGTCGCGGTGACTCACCCCGATGGCACACCGATCCGGGGCGCGGTCATCGACGTATGGCAGTCCAACGCCGACGGCTTTTACGACGTGCAGTTAGCCGATCTGGACCGGCCGGTGCTGCGGGCACGCTTCCGCACCGACACCGACGGGCGAGTCTGCTTCTGGTCGATCCTGCCCCACGAGTACCCGATCCCAGACGACGGCCCGGTGGGACAGATGCTCGCCGCGGTCGGGCGGCATCCCTACCGGGCGCCGCATGTGCATTTCATGATCTGCGCGCCCGGGTACCGCCGGCTGATCACCCAGCTGTTCCCGGCAAGCGGAAAGTACCTCGACTCCGACGCCGTGTTTGCTGTGAATGAAGCATTGATCATCGATATCCCCGCCCAGGACGGCCCGACACCCGACGGCCGTGCCGTCGACGGGCGCTGGCACCTGCTCGACTACGTCTTCCACCTAGCCCCGTCCGATTGACACTCACACAGCGCGGAGCACGAAGTGAACACTTACTTGGACTATGACACCGACGTTCTCGTGGTCGGTTGCGGACCGGCCGGCGGCGCGGCCGCGCTCGCGCTGGCGACGTATGGGATCAAAACCATGCTGATCAACAAGTACAACTGGGTGGCCAACACCCCGCGAGCGCACATCACCAATCAGCGCACGCTCGAAGTGCTGCGCGACCTGGGTGTCGAGCACGAGGCGCTGGCACTGGGCACGCCACAAGAAATTATGGGCGACACCGTGTTGTGCACCTCGCTGGCCGGCGAGGAGATCGGGCGAATCCGCACCTGGGGCGCCAGTGATGAGCACCTGACCGAATACACCAGCGCCAGCCCGTGCCCGATGATCGACCTGCCCCAGACCTACCTGGAGCCGATCCTGCTCAGCAACGCCGCCAGACGCGGCGCCAACTGCCGCTTCGACACCGAGTTCCTTTCACTCGACCAAGACGCCGACGGCGTCACCGCGAGACTGCATGACCGGCTGCGTGGCGACGACTACACCGTCCGAGCAAAGTATCTGCTCGGCGCCGACGGGGCTCGCAGCCGCGTCGCCGAGCAGATCGGGCTGCCGATCGCCGGGCGCACCGGGGTCGGTGGCAGTATGAACATCTTCTTCGTCGCCGAGCTGGGCCGCTACGTCGCACACCGCCCCAGCGTCCTGTACTGGACGATGCGACCCGGCGCCCGTCTGGGTGGGATTGGCATGGGCCTCATCCGCATGGTGCGGCCGTGGAACCAATGGCTGCTCACCTGGGGCTACGACATCAACCAGCCGCCACCGCGACTCGACGACGCCGAAGCCGAGCGGATCGTCAAGAACCTGATCGGCGACGACACAATCCCCATCCACATCGACTCCAAGTCGCTGTGGACCGTGAACCACAGCTACGCGACCGATTATTCGGTGGGGCGGGTGTTCTGCGCCGGAGACGCCGTGCACCGGCACCCACCGTCGAACGGGCTGGGCTCCAACACTTCGATCCAGGACTCGTTCAATCTGGCGTGGAAGCTTGCTGCGGTCATCAAGGGCCAGGCATCCCCGACACTGTTGGACTCCTACACCGCCGAACGCGCGCCGGTGGGCCGCCAGATCGTGGAGCGTGCCAACCTCAGCCGCGCCCAATTCACGCCAATTTTCGAGTCCCTCGGCATCGACGGTGGCAGCGACGCGGAGGGAATCGAGGCCGGACTGGCCGCCTGCCGGGCCGAGGACGCCGAGGGCGCTAAACGACGCGAACAGCTCGACGAGGCGATCCGGCTGAAGGACTACGAATTCAATGCGCACGGCGTCGAACTCAACCAGCGCTACCAATCCAACGCGATACTGACTGAGGAGGGCCCGGACGAGCAGTGGCCGCGAGACCGGGAACTGTTCCACCAACCGTCCACCCGTCCTGGCGCAAAAATGCCCCACGTCTGGCTGATCAACGACGAAGGACGACGTATCTCGACTCTCGACTTGGTCGGGCACGGCATGTTCACCGTTGTAAGCGGGCTCTCCGGTGGGGTGTGGGAGCAGGCTGCCCAGACCGTGCAATCCGAACTCGGTGTGCCGCTGCGGGCGGTGCGCATCGGCGCCAAAGGCGCACGCGACGCCTATGGGCGCTGGGCCAGGCTCCGGGAGATCGAGGAAGACGACGCACTGCTGGTGCGCCCCGATGGCTACATTACCTGGCGATCGGACTGCGTCTCGCCCGATGTGGCAGGCGCGGCCGAGCATCTGTCGTCGGCATTGTCTACCGTCTTGGGCCGGTGAAACGGATGGTGCAGATCTTCTCGGACGCCGATCACGTGGTCGCCGGTATTGCTGACAGCTCGACCGTGCTGGTCGGCGGTTTCGGCATTGCCGGAATGCCGGTGACGCTCATCGACGCGCTGATCCGCCAGGGCGCCTAGGGATCACCCGCTCCCTGGCGAGGGGACGATCCAACTTGGGAGGCGTATCCGAGAAGCGCGTTTTGCCCCGTCACCAGATGTTAAATCTATCGAATATTGCACAGGAGGTGCTCATGAAAAGGAAGCGATATGACGAATAATCGGCCTTCGGTTGTTAACCATGAAAGGAATTCCAAGCTTGAAATCTATCCGCTTCCGGAGGGTATTGTTTTCGAGCGTGATGTATCGGTGAAGATGCCAGATGGCTGCGTCTTGTCCGTTAATGTCTTTCGCCCCGATCGTTCCGGAGAATATCCAGTCATCCTTTCCGTTACTCCGTACGGTAAAGATGTCGGCCCACGAGGCTGGCTGGTCGCGGCGAGCGCCAAGACCACTTTCGAGATGTTGCCCGAGCATGGTTCGGAGTCGGGATTCGTTCGAGTCTCGGAGGTCACGTCTTTTGAGGCGCCCGATCCCGCCTTCTGGGTACCTGCAGGATACGTTGTCATCGTTGCCGACGTTCGGGGTTACTTCAAGTCGCGCGGCTTCCCCAGAATCTTCCACCCGAAAGATGCCCGAGACTGCTATGAGCTGATCGAATGGGCGGCTCGACAGCCGTGGAGCGCTGGAAATGTTGGGCTTAGCGGGGTTTCCTATCTTGCCATATCCCAGTGGTACACTGCAGCGCAACGGCCGCCCCACCTCAGGGCGATCATTCCTTGGCAGGGTGTATCTGATCTTTGCCGCGATGTCCTCTTTCACGGCGGAATCCCGGAGACGAAGTTCACCCGCGACTGGATGAAAGTCATGCGGGTGGGCGCACGATATCCTAATCCGATGCTTTATCCACAAACGCTGTGGATCGGGCAGAGGAAATTTTTCCGTCTGGTTCAACGGCTCTTCCCTGCGCCCGATCTGGAAAACATTGACGTTCCGGCGCTGATTTGCGCTACATGGTCCGACCAGGGCCTGCACACCAGGGGTAGTTTTGAGGGATATTCACACGTTAAGTCAGTAAACAAGTGGCTCTATACGCACGGCCGGAAGAAATGGGAGGTGTTCTACAGTGAGGAGGGTGTCCGAGCCCAGAAGAAATTCTTCGACTTCTTTCTCAAGAACATCGCGAACGGTATGCTGGAAGTACCTCGGGTGCGAATCGAGGTGCGCGAGACCCGAGACAAATGGGAAGCTCGATACGAGGACAAATGGCCTCTGCGTAGAACGCGATATGTGGATCTGCACCTGGCACCTCACGGCGTGTTGACGTTCGATAAATCGACTGCGGCGGCTTCTGTCAGCTATGACTCGAGGGCCCATGGAGGTGTTCACTTCGATTGCCGATGGGAGAATGATGTCGAACTTACCGGCAACATGAAGCTAAAACTGTGGGTGTCGGCAGAATCGGGTCGCGACATAGACCTGTTTGTAGGGGTTCAGAAACTTGACGTTGATGGAGCCCAGGTATTTTTCGAGGGCGGAGTCGCTGGGTTTGAAAAGGATATGGTTGCATCGGGTTGGCTGCGCATTTCGCAAAGAGAACTAGACCCGGACCGTTCGAAGCCCTGGATGCCCTATCTCAGGCATCGCACGAAGCGGACGATCAAGCCGGGAGATATTGTGCCAGTAGAGATCGAGGTCCTCCCTTCAAGTACCCTTTTCAGAAAAGGCGAAACGCTACGTCTGGTGGTGCAGGGAAAGGACATAACGGGCAATCCCTCTATCGGGCACAAGATGGTGGTAAACCGGGGATTGCACCATATTTACCTCGGGGGCCACTATGACTCGCATCTGTTGGTACCTCTGATCGAATAAAATTCCGATTTCTGCGGGTACTGTTTGGAAGCTGACCAGTAGCGACAGCTCTGCGCGACCAAGAACGACTTGATGGCGAACAGAGTATCCACGAGTCGCTTGCCACCTGCCCGCCGCCGGGAGAACCACGTGCTGCTTGTGGTCTGGACGACGAACGAACCAGATCGGGCGGTGATTGCGAGATTACGGTGACGTACCGCTGCGACGGTGTACGGCAGACAATGGCGTGCGCCAATAGCTTTCACCTGTGCGACGCGCGTCGTCGGTACCACTTAACGATGGTGACGCTTATCGCACCGGCTCCTGATCCGCCGTGAGATCAAGCGCGATGTCGACGAGCATGTCTTCCTGCCCGCCGACCATCCCCCGGCGCCCGGCTTCTTCAAGGACGGTGCGCGCGTCGACGGAGAACCGCTCGGCAGCGGCTTCGGCATGCCGCAGGAAGCTGGAGTACACCCCGGCACAGCCGAGCGTCAACGTTTCCCGGTCGACGCGCACCGGGCGGTCCTGCAGGGGGCGGACGATGTCGTCGGCGGCGTCTTGTAGTGCATGCAGATCGCAGCCATGATCGAAGCCCAGCTTGTCGGCGACGGCGACGAACACCTCCAGCGGCGCGTTGCCGGCGCCAGCACCCATGCCGGTTAGCGAGGCGTCGACGCGGTGGGCACCGTGCTCGACGGCGGTGATCGAATTGGCCACGCCCAACGCCAAGTTGTGGTGGGCGTGGATACCGATCTCGGTGGTGGGAAGGAGCGCCTGGCGCAGCGCGTCGACTCGCTCGGCGATGTCGCGCATGGTCATCGCACCGCCGGAGTCGACGACGTAAACGCAGGTAGCGCCGTAGCCCTCCATCAGTTTCGCCTGGGCGGCCAGTACATCAGGCGACGCCATGTGGCTCATCATCAAGAACCCGACCGTGTCCATGCCGAGTTCGCGGGCGGCGGCGATGTGCTGGGCCGAGATATCGGCCTCGCTGCAGTGCGTAGCCACCCGCACCACGGTGGCGCCGGCTTCGTACGCTTCCTTGAGGTTGTGCACACTGCCGACTCCTGGCAACAGAAGGGTGGCAACCTTGGCACGCCGCACGACTTGCGCGACGGCTTGGATCCATTCCAGGTCGGTGTGGGCACCGAAGCCGTAGATGCAGCTGGATCCGGCCAGCCCGTCACCGTGGGCGACCTCAATGGAGTCCACCCCGGCAGCGTCCAGTGCAGCGGCGATCGTCATCACGTGGTCAAGGCTGTACTGGTGCCGCACGGCGTGCATGCCGTCGCGCAGGGTGACGTCGCTGATGTAGAGGTTCATCGTATGGCTCCGAATGTTTCGGCGGCGGAGGCGGCAATGCGTTCAGCGGTGGCTTTGGCTGCCGAGGTCATAATGTCGAGGTTGCCGGCGTAGGCCGGCAGATAGTTTGCAGCGCCTGCGACTTCGAGCAGAACGGACACCCTCGTGCCGGTGAACTTGCCGGTCTCCGGGATGTACAGCGGATGCTGGGAACCGAACGTTTCGAACTGGACCCGTTGCTTGAGCCGATATCCAGGGACGTAGCCGCGCACCTGATCCGCCATCGCTTCCACGTCCGCCTCGATCTGTTGCTGATTTGCGTCGCCATCGACCAGGCAGTACACGGTGTTGCGCATCAGCACGGGTGGATCGGCGGGATTGAGGATTATCACGGCCTTGCCGCGCTCGGCTCCGCCGACGGAATGTAACGCGGATGCGGTGGTTTCGGTGAACTCGTCGATATTGGCGCGGGTCCCTGGACCGGCCGACTTCGATGAAATCGATGAGATGATCTCGGCGTACGACACGATCCCGGACTGTGCGACGGCGGCGACGATGGGTACGGTGGCCTGCCCGCCGCAGGTCACCATGTTCAGGTTCGGGGCGTCGAGGTGATCGTCAAGGTTGACCACCGGTATGCAATATGGTCCAACCGCCGCGGGAGTGAGGTCTAGCATCCGCACACCGGTGGCGGCCAACCTGGCCCAGTTAGCGCGGTGCGCGCCCGCGGAGGTCGCATCGAAAACAAGCTTGATATCAGCGAAATTCGGCATGGCCAGGAGGCCGTCGACACCCGCTGCGGTGGTCCGCACGCCCATGCGGGCGGCGCGGGCCAGGCCGTCGGAGTTGGGATCGATGCCGATCATGGCGGCGACCGTCAACGGTCCGTCGCTGCGCAAGATCTTGATCATCAAGTCGGTGCCGATATTTCCCGATCCGATGATGGCCACCGGCCAACTGGGTTGTGCTGACATGGAGTTCCTATCCGAAGCGCAGCGATACGGCGCCGAGGCCGGTGATGGTAGCGGTGGCGTGGTCGCCGGGATAAACGAATGCCGCCGAAGTGAACGACCCTGACATGACGAACTGTCCGGGCAGGATCGCGGTGCCGAATGGCGCCAGTGCATTTGCCAGCCACGCGACGGCTGCGGCGGGGTCGCCGAGGACCGCCGATCCCATACCGGAGTCGGCCTCGGTTTCGTTGAGCAACAGGGAGGCTTGTGCGTGGGGCAGGTCGATGCGGTTGTCGTAGGGGATCCAGTCGCCGAGCACGACTGCACCCGAGCTGGCGTTGTCTGCGACGGTGTCAGGCAACGTGAGCTTCCAATCGGCGATCCGGCTGTCGACGACCTCCAAAGCGACGGCGACAGCTTCGGTTGCGGTGTGTACGTCCTCGACGGTGACACCGGGACCCTGCAGTGGTGCGCGCAGCAGGAAGGCGGCTTCGGGTTCGACGCGCGGCGCGCAGAAGCGGGCGGCCGGGGCAGTTGAGCCATCGGTCAGCACCATGTCGTCAAGGATGTAGCCAAAGTCGGGTTCATCGACGCCGAGCAGGGTTTGCATCGGCGCCGAGGTAAGCCCGATCTTGTGTCCGACCACAGTGCAGCCGTTGTGGCGTCGACGACGCAGATTGACCTGCTGGATAGCGTAGGCGTCGGCAACGTTCAGGCCGGGATAGCGCTCGGTGAGCGGAGTGATCGGTGCCTGCTTGTCCTGCGCCACATACAGGAGATCCGCGGCCTGCTGTATCACGTCGGGTTTTTGTGTCATTGTCCGGTGTTCTCCGATATCAGCCGGGCCGCGGCGTCGTACAGCGCGTGGGCATGCAACTCGAACAACTCGATTAGGTCCACCGCGTCGCCGCCGATCTCCTTGGCGATGAACAGACCGTCGGCACCGGCGATCGCATAGGTGACCAACTGGTGAATCTGAGCATCGGTCAGCCCCGGGGTGAGTTCGCGCAGCGTTTTGGTGAGCTGGTAGTAAGTCTGCGCTCGGGCTTGGATGAACATCGCCCGCGCCCGCACCTCAACCGGTCGGCGTTCCAGCGCGAGCATGAGCCCAAGGCGAATGAAGTCGGGTGAGTCCAACAGAGCCTTGGCGATCTGCATCGCCAAACCCTGCACGCGTTCCTGCGCTCCGCCTTCTTCGGGGACCTGCCACGCGGTCAGCCAACTCGCGAAACTGCGCTCGATCACCGCCGCGATCAGGTCGTCCTTGTCCTTGAAATGCCAATAGATGGAGCTGGCCGGTAGCCCGCACTTGGCGCTGACCAGCGCGATGCTGGTGCCTTCGTAGCCGCGTTCGGCGGCGATTTCGGTGGCGGCGTCCAGGATGCGTTCGCGCGACAGTTCCCCGTCGACGCGTTTGCGCCGTTTGGGCTGGCCGTTGGCTGCCATCTCCGCTCTCCTTGATGCCCAAGTCTTGACTCTGTAGTTATCGCTACATTACCGTAGTGATCGCTACAGATCAACTCCGAAGATGAGAGTGAACTCGTGACCACACCTACCTATGACGTGGCGGTGATCGGCTACGGTCCGACCGGTGCCACTGCCGCGAACCTGTTGGGCCAGTTCGGCCTCAAAGTGCTTGTGGTCGAACGTGACCTCGACGTGTATGGCCGTGCCCGGGCGATCTCCACCGACGAGGAGGTCATGCGGGTGTGGCAGTCGGTAGGGCTGGCCGAGCGGCTGCAGCAGGACATGCTGCCCGATCGGCCGCTAAATTTCGTCGACGCCAACGGTATCCCGTTCATCGATCTGAAGATCACCCCGCGTGGTTGCGGGCACCCGCCGCAGCAGTTCTTGTATCAGCCGGCGGTCGATCACGTGCTACGCGAGGGCGTGCAGCGATTCACGGGTGTCGACGTCCTGCTGGAACATGAATGCCTACGGGTGCTGCCCAAAGACAACGACGTCGAGCTCATGTGTGCCGACCTGAGCACCGATACCTTCAAACGCTTCCGAGCGTCGTATGTGATCGCCGCCGACGGCGGGTCGTCGCCAACGCGGAGCCAGCTGGGAGTCGGTTATTCGGGCCGCACCTACGCCGAACGTTGGGTCGTGATCGACACCAAAGTGCTCAAGGAGTGGGACGCCCACGACCGGCTGCGGTTCCACGCCAACCCAGCCCGCCCCCTGGTCGATTGCCCGACCCCGTTGGGGCATCATCGGTGGGAGTTCCCCGTCCGCGCCTGTGAGGATGAGCAGAAACTGCTGCGCGACGAGGAGATTTGGAAGGTCCTGAACGATCAGGGCATCACTCCCGAACATGTCAAGATCCTGCGGGCGGTGATCTACAGCCACCACGTCCGCGTCGCCGAGCGGTGGCGGGTGGGTCGCGTCTTTCTGGCCGGCGATGCCGCGCACGCGATGCCGCCCTGGATCGGGCAAGGCATGTCGGCTGGGGTACGCGACGCGGCCAACCTGTGCTGGAAGCTGGCCGCGGTGATCCGTGGCCAGGCACCGGACTCGGTGCTGGACTCCTATCAGGTCGAACGCAAACCGCATGTCACCGAAACCACCCGGCGCGCCTGCCTGACCGGCCGGCTCATCACCGAGCGCAACCGGGTCATCGCCGCCGCGCGCAACCACCTCATCCGTGCCCTGTTGCGCGTGCCAGGCGCGGTGGCGTTCGCGCAGAACCGAATGTGGGTTCCCGACGCCCGATACAGCGAGGGCTTCCTCGCCGTCGGAGGTCACCGCGCCGTCGGGTGGCAGATCCCGCAACCGTGGGTGACCGACGCCGACGGCGCCCGGGTCCGCCTCGACGATCTCCTCACCGGGCAGTGGACCATCCTGCACACCGGCGCGCCGCCGACCGGCGCACAGGCGTGGATGACCCGGGGCGTCCCGGCGATCCGGATCAACGATCCCAGCCTCACCCGATGGCTACACCGCAACAAGGCCAGCGCCGTGGTAGTTCGTCCCGACGGATTCATCTATGCCGCAGCCAAAGCCGGACACCCGCTGCCGCCACCACCGGCCGGCTACGCCCTAGCGACCAGAACCGAGGCCACCGCATGACCACCAATCTGACCGAACGCACCGTCACCGTCGCCGACAAGCCCATCTATTTCGCCGAAGCCGGCAGCGGGCCCGCAGTGGTCATGCTGCACGGCGGGGGACCCGGCGCCTCGGGGGTCTCCAACTACGCGCGCAATGTCGACGCGCTCGCCGCGCAGTTCCGGGTGATCGTGCCGGACATGCCCGGCTACGGCCGTTCCACCAAACACGTCAACCAAACCGACTCGTTCGGCTACCTGGCCGACATGGTTCGCGGCCTGCTCGACGAACTCGGTATCGACACCGCGCACCTGGTCGGCAACTCCTACGGCGGCGCGGCCGCGCTGCGGCTGGCGTTGGACACTCCGCACCGGGTCGACAAACTCGTGCTGATGGGTCCCGGCGGGATCGGGACCACCCGGGGTGCCCCCACCGCCGGGCTCAACAGCCTGCTGTCCTACTACGGCGGCGACGGCCCCAGCCGCGACAAACTGGCCGCCTTCATCCGCACCTATCTCGTCTACGACGGCGCCGCGGTTCCCGACGAGGTGATCGACCTGCGGTACGCGGCGTCGATCGACCCGGAGGTGGTGGCCAACCCGCCGCTGCGCCGGCCATCGGGGCCGATGGCGCTGCGCACCCTGTGGCGGATGGACCTCACCCGTGACAAGCGGCTCAAAACGCTGGCCACACCCACGCTGGTGCTGTGGGGCCGCGACGACAAGGTCAACCGCCCCGCCGGCGGGCCGATGCTGCTGAACACCATGCCCAACGCCGAACTGGTGATGACCTCGCACACCGGCCACTGGATGCAGTGGGAACGCGCCGCGTTGTTCAACCAGCTGGTCACCGAGTTCCTGAGCCCGGATTCGAGACTCGCCCATGGCTAGCGTCTTCGGCAACGTGCACCTCGGCTACCTGGTGATCGAGACCGAGAAGTTCACCGACTGGCGCCGGTTCGGCCGCGACGCCATCGGAATGCACGTCGACGACACCCTGCCCGATGTCATGCGGTTTCGGCTCGACGACAACGAATGCCGGTTTCTGTTGCGGTGCGGACCGGCCGAGGATGTCACCGCGCTGGGCTGGCAGCTCGACGACCACGCCACCTTCGACGAGGTCCTCACCCGGGTCACCCGCCACGGGGTACCGATCAGCGAAGGCACCGCCGAAGAAGCCGCGCTGCGCGGGGTGGAGCGCCTGGTGCGGTTCCCGGGCCCCAACGGGCTGGCCCAAGAGATCTTCACACGGGCCCGCACCAGCGCCCAGCCGCTGGACATGGCGGTGCGCGGCGGCTTCGTGATCGGCGACGCCGGGATCGGGCATGTCGCGGTCACCACCAAGAAACCGCACCAGATGCGCGGCTACTACAACACCGTGTTCGATGCGCGGCTGTCCGACTACATCGACGAGACGATCAGCGGCGTCAAACTCAAGATCCGGTTCCTGCGTGTCAACCAGCGCCACCACTCGGTGGCGATCGCCGCAGTGAATCGGTTGCCGCTCAACCCGATCCGCACCCATATTCAGCATCTCAACGTGCAGGTCGCTGACCTCGACGATATGACCGCGTCGTATCAGCGGGTCAAAGAACTCGGCTTTCGGGTGGCGCTGTCGGTCGGACAGCACACCAACGACCGTGAGCTGTCCTACTATGCGCTCACCCCGTCGGGTTTCGAATGGGAAGTGGGGTGGAATCCGATCGTGGTCGACGAAAACACCTGGGAACCCGCCACCTACCAAGGGATCAGCATCTGGGGCCACACCCCCGAAGGTCAAACCATCGCCGACAAGCTCGCCCAATTCAAGGCCGGCGCCTCCTCGCTGCTGCGCCGTGAAGACAGCGTCCCGGCCCTCTCCGGCGCCGGCATCCCGGACAACTAACAGGGAGGACGACCATGCCACGGATCGACACCCACCACCACCTGATCCCGCCGGATTACCGGAAGGCCCTGCAGAAAGCCGGCATCGACGAAGCCGGCGGCAGAGCACTGCCGGACTGGAGTCCAGAGGCGGCACTACAGACCATGGCCGAACTCGACATCGCCACCGCCATCGTGTCGGTGTCCACGCCGGGTACCACGTTCCTGCCCGATCCGGCGGACGCCGCCGCACTGGCCCGCGACCTCAACGACTACACCGCCGACCTGGTGGCCGCCCACCCCGATCGGTTCGGGTTCTTCGCCACCGTGCCCATGCCGCACATCGATGCCAGCGTCACCGAATCGGTCCGCGCCCTCGACGAGTTGATGGCCGACGGGGTGGTGCTGTTGGCGAACAACGCCGGAACCTACCTCGGCCAAGAGGGCCAGGATCCGCTGTTCGCCGCCCTCGACGAACGCTCGGCCGTGGTGTTCATCCATCCCGCCGACCTGCCCGGCCCCACGGTGCCCGGTGTCGCTCCGTTTGCCGCCGACTTCCTGCTGGACACCGCTCGTGCGGCCTACCTGCTGGTGCGCAACGGTATTCGCCGCCGCTATCCCAACATCCGGTTCATCCTCAGCCACGCCGGCGGCTTCGTGCCGTACGCATCGCATCGAATGGCGGTGGCCATCATGGGCGACACCGGCCGCAGCCCCGCGGACAGCCTCGACGACTTCGCCAGCTTCTACTTCGACACCGCGCTGTCCTCCAGCGCCGCCGCGTTGCCCACCCTGCTGGCATTCGCGAAACCGGGCCACATCACCTTCGGGTCCGACTGGCCGTTCGCGCCGATCGCCGCCGGGCAACTGTTCGCGGCGGGGCTCGACACCTACCGCGGGATCGACGACAGCACGCTGGATGCCATCAACCGAACCAACGCCCTGGCGTTGTTCCCCAGGCTCGGCGCGGTACCGGCGCCGAGTCCGGGGCCGATCACCCAGCGTCTCCGGCACGCGGTCAGCAGGCAGGCGGTGCGGGCACTGTCCCGGGTGATCAGCAGTAGCTGACGTCCGGTGGCCGGTACGGTCTGAGCATGCAGACCCTGTCCCCGGCCGACTGTTACCACATCGGCTTCATCGTTCCCGACATCGAGGCTGCCGCACGGCGATTCAGTGCGGCCAGCGGTTACCGGTGGACGAAGCCGGTGGAATACACCCTGGCGGTCACCACCGCGGGCGGTGACTATGAGGTGCCGTTCCGGTTCGTGTATTCACTGCAGGCGCCGCACCTGGAGCTGGTGCAGGAAGTGCCGGGCACCGTGTGGACCGCGCCGGCCGGCGCGGCCGCACATCACCTGGGCTATTGGGTCGATGACATCGCCGCCGCGGCGGCCCGACTAGAAACGGCCGGTTACCGGTTGGAGGCCCGCCCCAGCGGCGACACCTTGTCCACCTTCGCCTACTACACCGACCCGGCTGGTGTCCGCATCGAAATCGTCGACCGAGCGTTGTTCCCGGACTGGCCGGGGTTCTTGGCGGCCATGGCGGCGTGAGAGCCGCAGCGGATACCGGTCACAGAAAACGACGAATCAATAAACCACGGGCAAGATGAGCCCGGAGGGGCGCGACCACCGTGAGGTTTCGCGCCCGGCGGCGCCGAGCCTCAGCTGGCGTTGGCGAGGGGGTGCCAGTCCTCGAACTGCTCCGAGGTGTCGCCCTCTACCAGCACGTCGCCGTGGTAGAGAGCTTCGAAGTCAGCTTTGATGACGTCGGCACTCGAGTCGTCGATCCACATGTCACTGAGCGTATGGGTAACCATTAAGGAATCTTTGAGTCACGATTCGGAAAATGGTGGCAATACTACCGATGGGTAGGTTTTTGCCACGTCGCCGTTGTGGTGGCCCCGTCGAGGGCGAATCGGTGCGAGCCAGATCACGCCAGAGGGGGCCGGGGCACGTCTTGACCGTGTTGGTTAACAACGGTAAGTTACCGCAGATATCCAAACGGAAGGATCCCGCCGTGCTGCACCGCATCGCGCTTCTGGCCATTGCCGCACCGCGACGGGTCATCGCCGTCGCCGTCCTGGTCCTGATCGGCGCCGCGGCCTTCGGTGTCCCGGTCGCCAAGAGCCTGTCCGCGGGCGGCTTCCAGGACCCGTCCTCGGAATCGGCTCAGGCCACCCGGCTGCTCGCTGACAAGTTCGGCCAAAGCGATCAGCAGATGTTGATCGTGGTGACCGCACCCGACGGCGCCAACAGCGCCGCCGCCCGCGCGGTGGGCACCGAGATCGTCGACCACATCACCCGGTCGGGGCTGGCCTACAACGTCAGCCCGTGGCCGTCGCCGCTGGTCAGCAAGGACGGCAAATCCGGGGTGATCGTGGCCAACCTCAAGGGTGGGGAGAACAACGCCCAGAAGTACGCCAAAACCCTGGCCGATGAGGTGGTCCACGACCGGGACGGGGTCAGCGTTCGCGCCGGCGGCGTGGCGATGGTGTACGCCCAGATCAACGGGCAGACTCAGCATGATCTGCTGCTGATGGAGTCCCTGGCGATCCCGCTGAGCTTCCTGGTGCTGGTCTGGGTGTTCGGCGGCGTCTTGGCCGCTGCCGTGCCGGTCGCGATCGGCGGGCTGGCGATCGTCGGCTCGATGGCGGTGCTGCGGCTGATCACCTTCAGCACCGACGTGTCGATCTTCGCGCTGAACCTGACCACCGCGATGGGGTTGGCGTTGGCCATCGACTACACCCTGCTGATCATCAGCCGCTACCGCGACGAACTCGCCGACGGTGCCGAGCCCACTCAAGCGCTGCTGCGGACCATGGTCACCGCGGGGCGCACCGTGCTGTTCTCGGCGACCACCGTGGCGCTGTCGATGTCGGCGATGGTGCTGTTCCCGATGTACTTCCTCAAATCCTTCGCCTACGCCGGGATCGCGACCGTGGTGTTCGCGGCCGCCGCCGCGGTGGTGGTGACCCCGGCGGCGATCGTGCTGCTCGGCGACCGGCTCGACGCCCTGGATGTGCGCCGGCTGGTGCGTCGGGTGCTGCGTCGCCCGGACCCGGAACCCCAGCCGGTGCAGCACCAGTTCTGGTACCGGTCGACGAAATTGGTGATGCGTCGTGCGGTGCCGATCGGGCTGGCCGTGGTGGTGCTGCTCGCCCTGCTCGGGTTGCCGTTCCTGGGCGTCAAATGGGGCTTCCCCGATGAGCGGGTGCTGCCGCGCTCGGCGTCGGCGCATCAGGTGGGGGAGCAGCTGCGCACCGACTTCGCCGACGATTCGGCGACCGCGGTCCAAATTGTGGTGCCGAACGCCGACGGCCTGCTGCCGCTCGACTACGACCGGTACGCCGCCGAGCTCTCTCGGGTGCCCGACGTGTCGGCGGTGAGCGCGCCGACCGGCACCTTCGTCGCCGGCAACCGCGTCGGCCCCGCCGCCGCGGGCACCGGCGTGGCGCAGGGCAGCGCCTATTTGACGGTATCCAGTTCCGCGCCGCTGTTCTCGTCGGCCTCCGATACCCAGCTGGACCGGTTGCACGACGTGGCCGGCCCCGGTCACCGCGCCGTGCAGCTGGCCGGGCTGGCCCAAATCAACCGGGACAGCGTGGCCGCCATCACAGGCCGGCTGCCGTTGGTGCTCACGGTGATCGCGGTGATCAGCTTTATGTTGCTGTTCTTGTTGACCGGCAGCCTGGTGCTCCCGGCCAAGGCGCTGGTGCTCAATGTGCTGTCGCTGACCGCCGCGTTCGGGGCGCTGGTGTGGATCTTCCAAGACGGCCACCTGGGTGCGTTCGGAACCACCCCCACCGGCACGCTGGTGGCCAACATGCCGGTGTTGTTGTTCTGCATCGCGTTCGGGCTGTCGATGGACTACGAGGTGTTCCTGATCGCCCGGATCCGGGAGTACTGGCTGGACTCGGGTCAGACCAAAGCCGACAACGACGAGAGCGTGGCGCTGGGCGTGGCCCGCACCGGGCGGGTGATCACCGCCGCCGCGCTGGTGATGTCGATTTCGTTCGCCGCGCTGATCGCCGCCCAGGTGTCGTTCATGCGGATGTTCGGGGTCGGCCTGACCCTGGCCGTGCTGGCCGACGCCACCCTGGTGCGGATGATGCTGGTGCCGGCGTTCATGCACGTGATGGGCCGGTGGAACTGGTGGGCGCCGCGGCCGCTGGTGCGGCTGCACCAGCGGATCGGGATCAGTGAATCCGGCGAGGTGCACGAGCCCGTCCATGCCTAGCCCCCGCCGCCACCGGGCGCCCCGCGGATCCGGCGATCTGCTGCGCGACGAAATCCTCGACGCCGCCACCGAATTGCTGCTGGAGACCGGGCACGCCAAGGCGGTGTCGATCCGGGCGGTGGCCCAGCGCGTCGGCGTGACCTCGCCGTCGATCTACCTGCACTTCGACGACAAGGACGCGTTGCTGGACGCGGTGTGCGCCCGGTACTTCGAGAAGCTCGACGCCGAGATGCAACGCGCGGCGGCCGGGCAGCCCTCCGCGTTGGAAGTGCTGCGGGCGCAGGGGCTGGCCTACGTCCGGTTCGCGGTGGCGACTCCCGAGCTGTACCGCATCGCCACCATGGGGGAGGACCGGCCCGGCAGCGATGTGGACGCCGTGCTGGCCAGTTCGGCGTTTACCCACCTGCTCGGCGCGGTGCAGGCGCTGATGGATGAGGGCATCTATCCGCCGGGGGACCCGACCGCCGCGGCGTTGGAACTGTTTGCCGCCGCGCATGGGGTGGCGGCGCTGCTGATCGCCAAACCGCACCTGCCGTTCGGCGACGTCGAGGCGTTCACCGACCGGGTGCTTCGCGCGGTGTGCGCCGGGCATATCTTGGTCGGACTGATAGGTGAGGACGCCACACCTCAGCAATTCATGGATTGGCTGGCGACCCGTGGAGGTGACCCGTGAGCAGCGCGGTGGATAACCCGTTTTTCGCTCGGATCTGGAAGTTCATGTCGAGCCACGAAACCGACTGGCTGCACGACCGGCGGCGGGAGAACCTCGAGGGGCTCTCCGGGCGGGTGCTGGAGGTCGGCGCCGGCACCGGGACCAACTTCGCGTTCTACCCCGGCACGGTGACCGAGGTGGTGGCGATCGAGCCGGAGCCGCGGCTGCTTGAGGTCGCCCGCGAAGCCGCGACGTCGGCGCCGGTGCCGGTGACCGTCACGGCCGGGACCGTCGAGAGCCTGGCCGCGGGTGAGCCGTTCGACGCGGTGGTGTGCTCGCTGGTGCTGTGCTCGATCGACGAGCCGGAAACCGTATTGGGTCAACTGCTTTCCCGGTTGCGGCCGGGCGGCGAGCTGCGCTACTTCGAACACGTCGCCTCCGCCGGCGCGCGGGGTGGTTTGCAGAAGGTGGTCGATGCGACGTTTTGGCCGCGCCTGTTCGGCAACTGCCACACCCACCGCGACACCGAAGCGGCCATTACCGCGGCCGGGTTCGAACCGCAGACCTCGCGTCGCGGCTGGCAGTTCCCGGCGTGGGCGCCGGTGCCGGTGTCGGAGTTCGCGCTGGGCCGGGCGGTGCGACCGGCCTAGCTGTGCGTCAATCCAGCAGCGCAGGCAGCCGCTGCAACAGCGTCGGCAGCGCGGAACTCGCGGTGTCGCGCATCGACACCGTGGCGTTGGCGGACAACGGTGTCGGTTCGGGGTTGACCTCGATGACGGGCGTGCCGCGGGCCAGCGCCAGCTCGGGCAGGCCGGCGGCCGGATAAACGATCGCGGACGTTCCCACCACCACGAGCACGTCGGCGGCCTCGGTCGCCTCGACCGCGTGCCGCCACGGGCCTTCGGGCAACGCCTCCCCGAACCACACGATGTTCGGGCGGATCAGGCCGCCGCATCCGCAGACCGGCGGCTCCACTTCCAGCGCGGGCTCGGCCATGTCGGGCAACGTCTCGGTGTAGGGCATTCCGCAGTCGGCGCACACGAATTCGAACAGGCTGCCGTGCAGGTGGTGCACCGGGTCGCTGCCGGCGCGCTCATGCAAGTCGTCGACGTTCTGCGTGACGACGCTGACCTCGGCATGGTCCTGCCAGGCCGCGACGGCGCGGTGCCCGGCGTTGGGCTCCACCCGGCCGACCAAGTGATGCCGCCACAGATACCAGCCCCACACCCGCTCGGGGTGCTGCAGCCAACCCTCGATGCTGGACAGCTCGTAGGGGTCGAACCGCGCCCACAAGCCGTTCTTATCGTCGCGGAACGTCGGGACCCCGCTCTCCGCGGAGATCCCCGCGCCGCTGAGCACCGTTACCCGCACTCCACCAACATAGCGGTCCTAGGGAATACTGGGGCAGGTGGATTTGGGGGAGTGGCTGCGGGTCGACGGGGACCCGGGCCGGCCGCTGTTCGATCAGCTCAGAACACAGATCATCGACGCCATCCGGTCCGGGAAGTTGCCGGCCGGCAGCCGGCTGCCCACCGTGCGCGAGCTGGCAAGTCAACTGAGCTTGGCGGCCAACACCGTCGCCCGCGCCTACCGGGAATTAGAGGGGGCAGGCATCGTCGAAACCCGCGGACGCTTCGGCACTTTCGTCGCAGCCGTGGATCCCGCCGATACGGCGATGGCGGCCGCGGCGTACGCCTATGCCGACGCGGCCCGGTCGCTGGGGCTGGGCAAGGCCGAGGCGGTCCGTTATCTGGACGCGGCGTTCGACGCCGCCGACGGCTGAGCTAACTCAGCCGAATTCCAGCAGGGTCATCGAGGGGCGCAGCGGGTCGAGCGCGCGAATCCGGTATGCGGCCGACAGCACGGGGCCGAACAGCAGGCCGCGGCCGCGCGGGGTGTGCACATCGTGCACGGCGCGGATACCCGGCACCGTGTTCACCAGCTCGGCGGCCTGCGACACCGGAAGACTGAACGGCATCGGCGGGGCCTGGTAGCGCAGCGACGTCCGCATCCCGCGCCGGGCGACCTTATTGACCCACGGCGGCGGCAGGTCGAACATCATCTGACCGCCCGGGAACCGCGCCGCGCATTCGGCGATCAACCCCAAGGCCTCCTCGGGCTGCAGGTACATCAGCAGCCCCTCGGTGGTGATGAACACCCCGTCCGACGGGTCGACCTGGTCCATCCAGCTGTAGTCCAGCGCCGACTGCGCGCACACCGAGATCCGCGGCGACTCCGGCAACAGTCGGGTGCGCACGTCGATCACCGGCGGGAGATCAACGGTCAGCCAGCGGAATTGGGCGTCGGGAAGGGCGGCGTCGAGGCGCCAGAAACTGGTCTGGAAACCTTCGGCCAGCGCCACCACGGTGGCCGCCGGGTGTCGAGCCAAGTAGCGGCGGGTGTGCAGGTCGAACGCCAGCGCGCGCACCGCCATGTCTTGCCGGGTGGGGCCGAACTTGGCGAAGTCGAAGTCGATGGCCTCAAGCAGCCTGATCGCCATCGGATCGTCGATGATCCCGTCGGGACGCATCGCCTCCCGAGCGCGGGACCGCAGCGTCATCAGGGCGGTTTCGGACACACCGGTGAGCACCGACGCAACACTACCGGGCCAGCACCTTGCCCAGCGTGCGCAGGTTGCGGGTGGTGGTCGACGACTTGTAGCGCGGCTTGCCCGTCGTCTTGCCGACGGCGCTGTCCAGCGTGTTGCCCTTGGGGATCTGCCAGTACAGGACGCCGTCACCGCGGGCGATCCGCTCCTGGGCGCGGGGGGACAGGGCGGCCAGCTCGTCGAGCACCGCGTCGTCGGCGACGAACGTGACGTAGGAGTGGTATCCGTCGACCTCGGGTTCGAACGGGTAGGCCTCGACCACCGCACGCACCGTGTCGAGGTCGTAGACCAGCACCCAGGCGTCGTAGCCGAACCGTGCGCGCAAGGCGGCCTCCATTGTGGCCCGCACCGCCGGCGCCCGCGCCGACGACTCCAGCACGACGTTGCCGCTGGCCAAGATGGTGCGCACCGTGCTGAATCCGGCGTCGGTCAGCGCGGCGACCACCTCGGCCATCTTCAGGTTGACCCCGCCGACGTTGACGCCGCGCAGAAACGCCGCGTAGGTGGTCATGCGAACTCCAGCAGCGTGATGCTGGTCCGCCGGCGGCGCAGCACACCGATGCGGTCCGCCGCCTGCCAGAGCGCCCGGCCGGCCGGGCGCGCGAGCTGGGAGACATCGCGCGCCGCGCGCACCCCCGGGATTTCGCCAGCCAGCGCCACCCCCTCGTCGGGGCTGAGCCCGAACGGCATCGGCGGGGCGATGCACCGGTCCGACATGCGCCACCCCTTCAACGTCCGTCGGCTAAACCAGCGCGGAATCCCATCGAACAGGAATCGGCCGCCGGGAAAGCGTCGGGCGCAGTCGGCGATCAGCGCGTGCACCTCGTCGGGGTCGAGGTACATCAGCAGCCCTTCGGCGGTGATGAACACCCCGTGGCTCGGGTCGACGCGGTCCATCCAGCTGCGGTCCAGCGCCGACGTGGCCAGGTGCACGATCCGTGCGTCGCGGGGCAGCAGTTGCTCGCGCAGCGCGACCACCGGCGGCAGGTCCACGCAGTACCAGGTAGCCTCGTTCAGCACGCCCGCGCGGTCCAGCCGCCAGAAACTGGTCTGCAACCCCTCGGCCAGCGCCACCACCGCGGCCTTCGGCGCGGTGCGCAGGTACTCGGCGAGG
Source organism: Mycobacterium sp. pUA109 (assembly GCF_041287095.1). NCBI lineage: Bacteria > Bacillati > Actinomycetota > Actinomycetes > Mycobacteriales > Mycobacteriaceae > Mycobacterium > Mycobacterium sp. pUA109. Next base: position 22,664 of record NZ_JBGGKS010000018.1, read on the forward strand.
GCGGTGTCGAAGGTCAGCGCCCGCAGCGCGTGGTAGCGCTCGATGCTGCCGAACTTGTCGTAGTCGTACCGGATCGCATCGAAAAGCGTGACCGCCCAAGGGTCGTCGATCACCCCGTCGGGCCGCTGGGCTTCGGCGGCCCGGTTCCGCAGCGTCCACAAGGTGGTGGCCGAGACTCCTTGTAGGCTGTTGCCGTCGACCAGCGCCATGACGTGATGGTAGCGACGTAGGCTAGGCGGATGGGACGCGAAGTCTTCGACGACAAGCTGCTGGCCTTGATCAGCGGGAACTCCATCGGGGTGCTGGCCACCATCAAGGCCGACGGGCGCCCGCAGCTGTCCAACGTGTCTTACCACTTCGACGCGCGCAATCTCGTCGTGCAGGTCTCGATCACCGAGCCGCGGGCCAAGACCCGCAACCTGCGCCGCGACCCGCGGGCCTCGATCCTGGTGAGCGCCGACGACGGCTGGGCGTACGCGGTCGCCGAGGGCACCGCCGAGCTGACGCCGCCGGCGGCCGCGCCCGACGATGACACCGTCGAGGCGCTGATTGCCTTGTACCGCAACATCGCTGGCGAACACCCGGACTGGGATGAGTACCGGCAAGCCATGGTCACCGATCGGCGGGTGGTGCTGACGCTGCCGATCTCGCACGTGTACGGCATGCCGCCGGGCATGCGGTAGGTCCGTCGGCGCGTTAGGCTGCGGGCATGGCCGCTGCACACTCCGAGCCGGAATCCACCTCGGAGGACGACACCAAGCGCAAGTTCCGGGAAGCCCTGGACCGCAAGAAGGCGAAGGCGTCGGGCGGGTCCGCGCATAAGGACGGCGGCGCCAAGCAGCCCCGGGCGCACGGCCCGCTGGAGAGCCGTCGGGAGTTCCGCCGCAAGAGCGGGTAGTCCCCGTCCGCCGGCGCTACCCGGCGGAGCGGGTGGCCAACGCCCGCGCCCCCACCAAGCCCGCCAGCATGATCGCCACGCAGTACAGGCCGTCGTCTTTGAGGCCCCACTTCACCGACGCCAGCGTCGCCGCCGACGCCACACACAGCAGGACCCCGACCGCCAGGCTGCGCAATCCGGGCGCGGTCACCCGCGCGCCGTCCCAGCCCGGCAGCGGCGAGTTCTCCAGCGGCCGCAGCGCCACGAACAGCGCGCCGACCAGGCCGGCCATCAGCAGCAGTTGGGCCAGGCTAAGCGCGACCAGGTGCGGCTGGCCGGGGAAGCGGTACCAGCCCAGGGAGTCGAACACCAGGTGCACGCCGAGCAGCGCCGGCATGTGCCACAGGTACAGCGTCATCGCGCCCGAGTTGCCGATCGCCGTCAACCACCACACCCGGGGCCGCTGCGCCCACCGCGCGATCGCGGGCGCGGCCGCAACCACCAACGCGCACATCATGATTGCGTGCCCAGCCATCAGCAGCGACGGCGGCGACATGTTGGCCAACCGCTGACCTTCGATACCGACCAGGCTCAGCTCGTAGGGGCCGTAGTGGCACAGCGCCAGGTTGACGCCCAGCATCGCCAGCCCGGCGCCCAACGCGGCGCCCCGAGTGAGCAGCCCGCGGCGGTAGGCGACGCCGAACATCCCCGGGATCACCCAGGCGGCCATGTTCAGGTAGCCGAGCAGGGCCAACCCGGAGGTGTGCAGCCGGATGATGTCGACCAGCGCCACCAACCCGTACACCGCGGCGACGCTGACGACCAGTTGCCGAGTGGTGGTGATCCGGGACAGCAGCGGCACTTTGGCCAGCACCAGCACGTAGGCGCCGAGGAACCACAGCAACTGGATGCTGACGCCGGCGATCGGCTCGTAGACGTGCGGGGGCAGCACCGGGCGCAGCCCCACCAGGGCGACCGCCCAAAACGCCAGGTAGTAGAACACCGGCCGGTACAGCCGGGTGCAGCGCTTCATCAACCAACCGCCCCAACTGGTGCCGGGCCGCCAGGACCCGACGCTGGCGGCCACCCCGGCGAAGAAGAACAACGGCATGATCTGGAAGACCCAGGTCAGCGCCTGAAACACCGTCGAGGTGGTGAGCAGGTTGTCCCAGATGAGAACGCCGTCGCGGATCATGCTGGTGGCCATGATCGTGTGCCCGGCCACCACGCCGATCAGCGACACGATGCGGATGACGTCGAGGGCGCGGTCGCGGTCGGTCGGGGTTTGCGCGGCAACGTCCGCCGGGGCAGGAAAGCTCAGCAGTTGCGTCATGCGGCAACGCTAACCGTGGTGGGGGTAGGTAATTTCCCCCTAATTTTCGGGCTCGCGCCGGCCAGGGCGCTCAGTACACTGACGGCGTGCCGAAGCTGCAGCTCGTTCAGGAACCCGCCGCCGACGCGTTGCTGGAGTCCAGTCCGTTCGCCTTACTGGTCGGCATGCTGCTCGACCAGCAGGTGCCGATGGAGACCGCGTTCGCCGGGCCGAAGAAGATCGCTGACCGGATGGGCGGGCTCGACGCCCGCGAGATCGCCGACTACGACCCGGACAAGTTCGCCGCGCTGTGCTCGGAAAAGCCTGCCATACACCGCTTCCCGGGGTCGATGGCCACCCGGATCCAGGATTTGGCGCGGGTTCTGGTGGATCGCTACGACGGCGACGCGGCCGCGTTGTGGACCGCGGGTGATCCCGACGGACCCGAACTGTTGCGGCGGCTCAAGGGGCTGCCCGGCTACGGCGACCAGAAGGCGCGGATCTTTCTGGCCTTGCTCGGCAAGCAATACGGCGTGACCCCGCCCGGCTGGCGGGCCGCCGCCGGCGACTACGGCAAAGCCGGTGCCCGCATGTCGATCGCCGACGTCGTCGACGCCGAGTCGCTCGGGCAAGTCCGGTCCTACAAGAAGCAGATGAAGGCGGCTAAAAAGGCCGCCCCGAAGGTGAAGGGAAAGGCGGCACCGTGAAGACGCACATCAACTGCCCGTGTGGTGAGGCCATCGCCGGCAAGGACGAGGACGAGCTGGTCGAACTGACCCAAAAGCATCTCGCCGACGCGCACCCGGGCATGGAGTACGACCGGGACGCCATCCTGTTCATGGCTTACTGATCGTTAGCCGCTGAGCGCGAGCGTGCGCAGAATGCCACGAATTGTGGCTTGGGCGCGTACAACTGCGCACGCTCGCGGCAGGTAGCGCGGGCTACGGCACCACCGTCGAACCGATGGTGGGCATGAAGTTGCACTGCTTGTCCTTGGTGCTGACCTGCCCGAAGATCGTCGACATGATGCTGCCGGAGCCGGTGTCGACGATCGCGGTGAGCGTCGTCGGCCCCTCCGGGTTGATGTCGGGACGCGGCTTGAGCGCGGCGGTGCCCGATTTCCCCGAGGTCAGGTTCACCCAGGTGACGTTGAGCGGCAGCTTCTGCACCTCGGCCGGTCCCGGGGTGCCGACCGCGGTGAAGACGTAAGCGGTCTGACCCGGTCCGGGGCCGGGGGCCGGGATCTTGGCCGGGCCCGCCACCGACAGCGCGGTGGCGATGACGTTGCCGCCGTCGGCCAGGCAGCTCTGGCCAATGGACGGGTACATGAAGTCCTGCGTGGGCGGGGCGTCCGGGCCGAAAGCCGGCGCGCCGTCGGGCGCCGGCGCGGGTGCCGGCGCGGGCGCGGGTGCCGGTGCCGCCTCGGGCGCCGGGGGAGCGGGCGCCGGTCCGGGCGCGGCGTCCGGGGCGGGCGCGTGCGGCACCGCCTGCGGGGCCGGTCCCACCGCGTTGGCGGGATCGACGCCGCTGGGCAGATGCGCGGTGCCGCCGGGCGCGGTCCCCGGCGTGGGCACGTGGGCGGCCGGGTCGCCCGGGGTCGCCGCGGGCGGGCTGGCCGGGCCGGGCAGGTTGACGTTGGCCGGCAGCGGGATCCCGGTGCCGGGCACCGTGTCGGGCAGGTTGCTCACCTGCGCACGCGGCAGCACGTTGGCGCCGGTCGGGGTCGCCACGAACTGGCTCACCGAGTCGGCGACCTGTTTGGAGTCGGCCGGTGCGGTGGAGTTGCCGGCGAAGGCCGCCGCGGCCGCCATCAGCAGCGACGACGCGCTGGACGGGTCGGCGGCAGCTTGCTGGATCACCGGGCTGATCTGCTCGATGGCCGGCATCCCGGGCAGTTGCGCGCTGGGAATCGGCTGCGGAGACACGGCCGGGTCGGCCGCGGCGACACCGCCGAAGATCAGCGCAGTCGACGAGCCGACCGCAACGGCGGTTGCGGCGAACAGCGTCCGGGTCCGCGACATTGGTTTCTCCCCATCCTCGACAGCAGGTCTGCAAGCCGAAGCTAGTTTGTTGCTAGAGAGACTCAAGTGACACGTGTGGCATTTATAGAACCGTTACGGAGCAGTGCGGTTCCGGTGACCCAAGCGGCGCGAACGCCCGCCGGCTCCGGCCCACGGGGCCTGCGGCCCGGTTCCTCGCCCCGCTGGGTGGGATGGCGCGGCTCCTCGCCGGTCCTGCGGTCCGGTTCGTCGCCCCGCTAAAGTCGACCCGGTAGACGCCTTATCCAACGCCGCGCCCGCGGCGGCCCCCGCCCGCCAGTCGACCAACTGGTTGACCGCCCTGGCCCCGCTGCTGCTGGTGGCCAGCGTCGGCGCGCGGCTGGGGTGGACCTATCTGGCCCCCAACGGCGCCAACTTCGTGGACCTGCACGTCTACATCGGTGGCGCGGCCGCGCTCGATCATCCCGGCACCCTGTACAGCTACGTCTACGCCGATCAGACCCCGGATTTCCCGCTGCCGTTCACCTATCCGCCGTTCGCGGCGATCGTCTTCTACCCGCTGCACCTGCTGCCGTTCGGCGTGGTGGCGTTTTGCTGGCAGGTCGGGACGATGGCCGCGCTGTACGGGCTGGTGCGACTCAGCCAACGCATGCTGGGGGTGCCCGCGGGGACCGGTTACCGCGTCGCGATGCTGTGGACGGCGGTGGGGATCTGGACCGAGCCGCTGCGCAGCACCTTCGACTACGGGCAGATCAACGTGGTGTTGGCGCTGGCCGCGCTGTGGGCGGCCTGCAGCACCCGGTGGTGGTTGTCGGGTCTGCTGGTCGGTGCGGCCGCCGGGGTGAAGCTGACCCCGGCGATCACCGGGGTGTACTTCGTCGGGGTCCGGCGGTGGGGTGCGGCGGTGTTTTCGGCGGTGGTGTTCCTCGCCAGCATCGCGGTGTCGGTCTGGCTTGCAGGCGACGAAACCCGTTACTACTTCACCGAACTGATCGGCGACCCGGACCGCATCGGGCCGGTCGCCACCTCGTTCAACCAGTCCTGGCGCGGGGGCATCTCGCGGATCATCGGCCACGACGCTGGCTACGACGTGCTGGTGCTCGCCGCCCTGGCCGTCACCGCGCTGGTGGCCATCTTGGCCTGGCGTGCGCTCGGCCGCCGCGACCGCCTCGGGTTGCTGCTCGTGGTCGAGCTATTCGGGTTGCTGCTGTCCCCGATTTCGTGGACCCATCACTGGGTGTGGTTGGTGCCCTTGATGATCTGGCTCCTGCACGGACCGCTCAGCGGCCGCCGCGGTGCGCGCATCCTGGGCTGGGGCTGGCTGGGATTGACGCTCATCGGGGTGCCCTGGCTGCTGAGCTTCGCGCAGCCGAGCATCTGGCAAGAGGACCGGCCGTGGTATCTGGCCTGGGCCGGACTGGTGTACATCGTCGCGACACTGGCCACGTTGGGATGGATCGCCGTGGCGGGCCGCCGACCCCGCGGTGACGGCCCCGACCCTGCGGTGACGGCGTGGTCTGCGGCGGAATCGACGCCTGGACGCAGTTTCGGCGCCCGACCCGCAGCCTCGAGTCCTAGCCGGCCAGGATCCCGTCGATATCGCGGGCCATCGCTAAGTCGTTTTTGGTGATGCCACCGGCGGAATGCGTGACGAGCGAGAAAGTCACCGTCCGCCAACGGATATCGATATCGGGGTGGTGATCTTTTTCTTCCGCATGCTCGGCGATGCGGCGCACGGCCTCGATCCCGGCAAGGAACGTCGGAAACTTGACCGACCGGCGCAACACGCCTTCAACACGCTGCCAGCCTTTGAGGTCGGATAGGGCGGCGTCTACCTGCTCATCGTTTAATACAGCCATATCCCGACGGTAGGACGCTATCGCGTCGCACGCCATGCCCGCGCGCTGCCGCAGTGACTCGATTCTCCGGCTCAGCACGGAGACGAACCGACGGGCCGGTGCCCGGGCGGGAATGCGGCCAACCTCGACGGCCGCAAGCCGGCTTGCGCAGCGAGCGGCGCTGCTAGCCTCCTACGCCATGCCCACCCAAATCGTCGTCGCCGGTGCCGTTGTGTCCGGCGCCGCGCTCTTGGTGGCGCAACGGCGTCGTCCTCCCGAGCTGGCCGGCCGCTGGGAACTGCCGGGCGGCAAGGTCGCGCCCGGGGAAACCGAGCCCGCCGCGCTGGCCCGCGAGTTAGCCGAGGAACTGGGCGTCGAGCGCGCGGCGGTCGAGGTCGGGGAGCGTCTGGGCGGCGACGTGGCCCTGGGTACCACCGCCACGCTGCGCGCCTACCGGGTGACCCTGACCCGCGGCGAGCCCCGCCCGCACGATCATCACGCGCTGCGCTGGGTGACCGCGAGCGACCTGGCCGACATCGACTGGGTGCCCGCCGACCGCGGCTGGCTGGCAGATCTGACGCGGCTGCTGGGCGCGCCCTGAGCCAAAACGTTCCGGTGCGACGGCTCCCACAGCCAATTTCCAGAAAAGCCACAGAGCCTCGCCAGGAAGCATCGTGGCCTGCGGACGTTACCTAACGTTAACCCCGAAGTGAGGCGTTGTTCGTGGTCAGGATGGTTTTCTGGATGGAGTGAGGATGGCTGCTCAACGGATACCGGTGCCTGTCGGAACGCGACGTCGATGCAGGTCAGCGTTTCCGCGTTCCGCCCCGGCGTCTGGAAGGTGAGCCGGCTCGCAACCGACCTATGCTGAACCTGCCGCTGACCAGCCCGCGGACCGTCATCGACGCCGGCCAATCGGATAGCCATTGGTTCACTGGCCGAACCTGAATACACCACGACGCGAGTGCCCGACGACCCCCGGAGCCGGGCCGCACTGCCACGAAGGAGGCCCCCACATGACGGTGACCCCCCACATCGGTGGCCCGCTCGAGGAGTTGCTGGAACGCAGCGGCCGGTTCTTCACACCCGGGGACTTCTCTAAAGACCTGCGCACGGTAACCCGCCACGGCGGCCGCGAGGCCGACGTGTTCTACCGGGACCGGTGGAGCCACGACAAGGTGGTCCGCTCCACCCACGGGGTCAACTGCACGGGTTCGTGCTCGTGGAAGATCTACGTCAAAGACGGCATCATCACCTGGGAAACGCAACAGACCGACTACCCGTCGGTGGGCCCGGACCGCCCCGAATATGAACCGCGGGGCTGCCCCCGCGGCGCCTCGTTTTCCTGGTATTCCTACTCGCCAACCCGGGTCCGCTATCCGTATGCCCGCGGCGTGCTGGTGGAGATGTACCGGGAAGCCAAGGCCCGACTCGGTGACCCGGTGCTGGCGTGGGCCGACATCCAGGCCGATCCGGAGCGTCGCCGCCGCTATCAGCAGGCCCGAGGCAAGGGTGGTCTGGTTCGGGTGACGTGGGCCGAGGTCACCGAGATCATCGCCGCCGCGCACGTGCACACCATCAAGACCTACGGACCCGATCGGGTGGCCGGGTTCTCGCCGATCCCGGCGATGTCGATGATCTCTTACGCCGCGGGGTCGCGGTTCTTCGAGCTGATCGGCGCACCGATGACGTCGTTCTACGACTGGTACGCCGACCTGCCGGTGGCCTCGCCGCAGGTGTTCGGCGACCAGACCGACGTGCCCGAATCCGGGGACTGGTGGGATGCGGCGTATCTGATGATGTGGGGCTCCAACGTCCCGATCACCCGCACCCCCGACGCGCACTGGATGGCCGAGGTGCGTTACCGCGGCACCAAGGTCGTCAGCGTCAGCCCCGACTACGCGGACAACACCAAGTTCGCCGACGAGTGGATGCCGTGCGCGGCCGGCACCGACGGGGCACTGGCCATGGCGATGGGCCACGTCATATTATCGGAATGCTATGTGCAGCAGCAGGTTCCGTTCTTCGTCGACTATGTTCGGCAATACACCGATCTGCCGTTTTTGATCAAGCTTGACCAGCGTGGCGATCAGCTGGTGCCTGGCAAGAACCTCACCGCCGCCGACATCGGGGAGGCGGTCGAGAACGCGGCCCTCAAGCCGGTGCTGTGGGACGAGGTGACCGACAGCGTCCTGGTGCCGCACGGCTCACTGGGTTTCCGGTTCGGCGAGGACGGTGTGGGCAAGTGGAACCTGGACCTCAGCGGAATCACGCCGGCGCTCAGTGTGCAAGCCGACGGCACCGACACCGCGCTGGTGTCGCTGCCCAGCTTCGACACCATCACCGGTGAAGGCACCACCGTGCAGCGCGGCGTCCCGGTGCGCCGGGTGGGTAAGCACTTGGTGTGCACGGTCTTCGATTTGATGCTGGCCGGCTACGGGGTGGGGCGCCCCGGGTTGCCCGGACAGTGGGCCACCGGGTACGACGACCCCACCGTGCCCAACACGCCGGCCTGGCAGGAGCCGATCACCGGGGTGTCGGCGGCCCAGGCCATCCGGGTGGCCCGCGAATTCGCCCGCAGCGCTGAGGAATCCGGCGGCCGCTCGATGATCATCATGGGCAGTGGCATTTGTCAGTGGTTCCACGGCGACACCATCTACCGCGCGGTGCTGGCATTGCTGATGTTGACCGGGTCGATGGGACGCAACGGCGGCGGCTGGGCGCACTACGTCGGGCAGGAGAAGGTGCGCCCGCTGACCGGGTGGCAGACGATGGCGATGGCCACCGACTGGGTGCGGCCGCCGCGGCAGGTCCCCGGTGCCTCCTACTGGTATGTGCACACCAACCAATGGCGCTATGACGGCTATGGGGCGGACAAGCTGACCAGCCCGTTGGGTCGCGGCCGGTTCGACGGCAAGCACACGATGGATCTGTTGGCCTCGGCCACGGCGATGGGTTGGAGCCCGTTTTATCCGCAGTTCGACCGGTCCAGTCTGGATGTGGCCGACGAGGCGAAAGCCGCCGGTCAGGACCCCGCCGAGTACGTGGCCCAGCAACTCGGGCAGCGCAACCTCAAGCTGGCCGTGACCGATCCCGACGACCCCGCCAACTGGCCGCGGGTGCTGACCGTGTGGCGGGCCAACCTGATCGGCTCCTCGGGTAAGGGCGGGGAGTACTTCCTCAAGCACCTGTTGGGCACCGAATCCAACGTGCTGGGCCAACCGCCGACCGATGGGGTGCGTCCGGCCGACGTCGCCTGGGACAACGAGATCCCCGAGGGCAAGCTCGACCTGATGATGTCGATCGACTTCCGGATGACGTCGACGACGCTGGTGTCGGATCTGGTGCTGCCGGCAGCGACCTGGTATGAGAAGGCTGACCTGTCGTCCACCGACATGCACCCATATGTGCACTCGTTTTCTGCGGCCACCGACCCGCCGTGGGAAACCCGCAGCGACTACGAGGCATTTGGGGCGATCGCGCGGGCGTTTTCCGCGATGGCCAAACGCCACCTGGGCACCCGCACCGATGTGGTGATGACCGCGCTGCAGCACGACACCCCCGATGCAATGGCGTATCCCGACGGCACCGAACGGGATTGGCTGCACACCGGCGAGACACCGGTACCCGGCAAGACGATGGCCAAACTTACGGTGGTGGAGCGTGACTACGCCGCGGTCTACGACAAGTGGCAGACCCTGGGGCCGCTCGTCGACAAATTCGGGTTGACGGTCAAGGGCTATACGGTGCACCCGTTCCAAGAGGTCGACGAACTTGCCAAGAAGTTCGGGGTGATGAATTCCGGTGCCGGCCGGGGGCGCCCGGCGATCACCAACGCCCAGCGGATGTGTGATGTGGTGCTGTTGCTGTCGGGGACGACCAACGGGCGGTTGGCCGTGGAGGGCTTCCGGGAGCTGGAGAAGCGCACCGGACAGCGGCTGGCATATCTGGCCGAGGGCAGCGAGGAAAAGCGCATCACCTACGCCGACACCCAGGCGCGGCCCGTCCCCGTGGTCACCAGCCCGGAATGGTCGGGCAGCGAAACCGGGGGACGCCGGTATGCGCCGTTCACGGTCAACATCGAGAACCTCAAACCGTTCCACACGCTGACCGGGCGGATGCACTTCTATCTGGCCCACGACTGGGTCGAGGAACTGGGCGAGCATCTGCCGGTGTTCCGCCCGCCGCTGGACATGACCCGGTTGTACGGTGAGCCGCCGCTGGGCGAGCATGCCGACGGGATTGGGCTGACGGTGCGGTATCTGACCCCGCACTCGAAGTGGTCGTTCCACTCCACCTACCAGGACAACCTGTACATGCTGTCGTTGTCCCGTGGTGGTCCGACCATGTGGATGAGTCCGGGCGACGCGGCGAAAATCCAAGTGCGCGACAATGATTGGGTCGAGGCCGTTAACAACAACGGCGTGTTCGTGTGTCGGGCCATCGTCAGCCAGCGGATGCCTGATGGCGTGGTGTACGTCTACCATGTGCAGGAACGCACCGTCGACACGCCGCGCGCCGAGGCCACCGGCAAGCGCGGCGGCAACCACAACGCCCTGACCCGGGTGCGGATCAAACCCAGCCATTTGGCAGGTGGATACGGTCAGCATGCGTTCGCGTTCAACTACATGGGTCCGACCGGCAACCAGCGTGATGAAGTCACCGTGGTTCGCCGTCGCAGCCAGGAGGTCAAGTACTAACGATGAAGGTCATGGCCCAACTTGCGATGGTGATGAACCTGGACAAGTGCATCGGTTGTCACACCTGTTCAGTCACCTGCAAACAGGCCTGGACTAACCGCGCCGGCACCGAGTACGTGTGGTTCAACAACGTTGAAACCCGGCCGGGCCAAGGTTATCCGCGCACCTACGAGGACCAGGAGCGCTGGCACGGCGGATGGGTGCGCGACAAGCGCGGACGGTTACGGCTCCGCGATGGCGGCCGGATCAGTAAGCTGCTGCGGATTTTCGCCAATCCCAAGCTGCCCGGCATCAGCGACTACTACGAGCCGTGGACCTACGACTACGAAAACCTCACCTCTGCGCCGCTGGGCGACACCTTTCCGGTCGCCGCCCCCCGCAGCCAGATCACCGGTGAGCCGATGAAGATCGAGTGGGGCCCGAACTGGGATGACAACCTGGCCGGGTCGGCGGCGACCATGGCCAACGACCCGATCCTGCGCAAGGTCAGCGACGACGTCAAGACCAAGCTCGAAGAAACCTTCATGTTCTACCTGCCCCGGATCTGCGAGCACTGCCTGAACCCGTCGTGCGTGGCCTCATGCCCGTCGGGGGCGATGTACAAGCGCACCGAGGACGGCATCGTGCTGGTCGACCAGGACAAATGCCGCGGCTGGCGGATGTGTGTGTCGGGATGCCCATACAAGAAGGTCTATTTCAACCACAAGACCGGCAAAGCCGAGAAATGCACGCTGTGCTATCCACGGATGGAAGTCGGCCTGCCGACGATCTGCTCGGAGACCTGCGTCGGCCGGCTGCGCTACCTCGGGCTGGTGCTCTACGACGTCGACAAGGTGCTGGAAGCGGCCTCGGTGGAAAACGACGCCGACCTGTATGAGGCGCAGTGCGGGGTCTTCCTGGACCCTAACGACCCGGAGGTGATCGCGGGTGCCCGCGCCGAAGGTATCGCCGATGAGTGGATCCAGGCGGCGCAACGCTCACCAATTTATGCGCTGATCAATACCTACAAGGTGGCGTTGCCACTGCATCCGGAATACCGCACCATGCCAATGGTTTGGTACATTCCGCCGCTGTCGCCGGTGGTCGACGCGGTCAGCCGGGACGGTCACGACGGGGAGGACCTGGGCAACCTGTTTGGTGCGCTCGACGCCCTGCGCATCCCGATGCAGTATCTGGCCGAGTTGTTCACCGCCGGCGATACCGGGGTCGTCGAGGACGTGCTACGCCGACTTGCGGCGATGCGCTCCTACATGCGCGACATCAACCTCGGACGCGAAACCCAGCCGCACATCCCGGCCGCGGTTGGCATGACCGAGGAACAGATCTACGAGATGTATCGGTTGCTGGCGATCGCGAAATACGAAGAGCGCTACGTCATCCCCACCGCCTACCGCGACCAGGCCCGTGATCTCGAGGAGATGGGGTGCTCGTTGGATGTCGACGGCGGGCCGGGCATGTACGAGTCGGGCCCGTTCGGCGAGGGCAGCGGTGAACCGGTGCCCGTCGCGGTGGAAACGTTCCACGCGCTCAAGCAGCGGCAGACCGCCCCCACCGGTGGAGGTGGTTCGTCGCGAGTGAACCTGCTGAATTGGGACGGTCACGATGTGCCGCCCGGTATGTTTCCCGAAGAGCACAAGCGGTGAGGCTGCGCTTCCGACCACAACAGCCTGCACTGCGCGATCGGTTGATCTGGCAGGCCGCCTCGCTGCTGCTGGCCTATCCCGACGAGCAGCGCGACGAGCGGTTGGACACCGTGGAAGGCCTGTTGGCGCACCTCGACGGGAGGCCAGCAGAACTGTTGCGGCGCACCGTGTCCGCGTTGCGCGGCACCGACTTGTTGACCGCCGCGACCGAGTATGTCGAAACCTTCGACATGCGCCGACGTTCGACGATGTATCTCACCTACTGGACGGCCGGCGACACCCGCAACCGGGGTCGCGCCATGCTGGTGTTTGCCAGCGCTTACCGGGAAGCGGGAGTGGAACCCCCGAAGAACGAGGCCCCCGATCACCTGCCGGTGGTGCTCGAGTTCGCCGCAACGGTCAACCCGGACCTGGGCCGGCGGCTGTTGATCGACAACCGGGTGCCGATCGATGTGGTGTTGGGTGCGCTGACCGAAGCCGGCTCCCCGTACGCGCACGTCCTCGCTGCGGTGTGCGAAACCCTGCCGCCGGTGACCGATCAGCAGGTACGCCGGGCGCGACGCTTGGCTGAGTCCGGGCCGCCCGCGGAAGCCGTTGGGCTGGAGCCCTTCACATTGACTGTGCCGCCGCGGCGGACCGAGGGAGCGTGAGATGGCCGAGTTGAACCTGGCCCAGGTATTCTGGGATGACGTGCCCTACGTGGTGATCGCGATTGCCGCGGTCGGCACCTGGTGGCGGTATCGCTACGACAAGTTCGGCTGGACCACCCGTTCCTCGCAACTTTACGAGTCCAAGCTGCTGCAGATCGGCAGCCCGATGTTCCACTTCGGCAGCCTGGTCGTCATTTTCGGCCACATCATGGGCTTGTTCATCCCGGAGTCGTGGACCGAGGCGCTGGGGATGAGCGACAAGGTGTACCACATGCAGGCGCTGGCCGGTGGCTTGCCCGCCGGGATCGCCACCTTGATCGGTGTCGGGTTGCTGATCTACCGGCGGCGCACCCGAGGTCCGGTGTTCAAGGCCACCACCAGAAACGACAAGCTGATGTATGCGGTGCTGGTGTGCGCGCTGATCGCCGGGATGACCTGCACTTTGATCGGGACCACCGCCTATGGCGAGGAACACGACTACCGCCAGACCGTGTCGATCTGGTTCCGGTCGATCTGGATTCTCGATCCGCGCGGCGACCTGATGGTGCAGGCCCCGCTGTACTTTCACATCCACGTGCTAATTGCGCTGACCTTGTTCGCGCTGTGGCCGTTCACCCGCCTGGTGCACGCGTTCAGCGCTCCGATCGCCTACCTATTCCGGCCCTACATCGTCTACCGCAGCCGCGATGTCGCACCGAAAAACCAGTGGGTCGGGTCGGCCCCACCGCGCCGCGGTTGGTGACGCTCAAGGTTTAGCGAACCCGGCCCGCGCCAGGATCTGCTGACCGGTCACGCCAGTGACCAGATCGACGAAGCCCTGCGCCAGCGCGGGTTGCGCCGATTTCTGCAGCGCCGCAATGGGGTAGCTGCTCGCCGCCTGCACAGCCTCGGGAAACGCGACCGTGCTGATTTTCTCGCCGGCGGCGCGTGCGTCGGTGGCATTGACCACGCCGGCGTCGGCCTCCCCGGTGGCGACCTTGTTGAGCACATCCTCCGGGTCGGGCTCCTCGCTGACCGGGTCCAGGTGCACCCCGGTGAGATCCTCGACGCGGCGGGTGGCCACCCCGCACGGCATCGGCGGCGGCGACACCACCACCGCCAGCCCCGGCTGGGCCAAATCGGCGAACGATGCGACGTGCTTGGGGTTGCCCGGTGCGGTGACGATCACCAACGTGTTGGAGGCGAAATCGACCGGGGCAGTGGCCAGCAGGCCGGCGGTGGCGACGGTGTCCATCTGGGCGGTGTCGGCCGAGGCGAAGACATCCCCGGTGGCGCCCTGGGTCAGCTGGGCGGCCAGATCCGACGAGCTGGCGAAGTCGAAGCGCACCGTGGTGCCGGGATGCTCGGTCATGAAGCGCTCGCCGATCTGGGTGAACGTCGGCTTGAGCGATGCCGCGGCCAGCACCGTGATCGACGGCGCGCCCGCCGGGGAGCCACAGCCCGCCACGCCCGCGGCGACCAGCGCGGATAGCGCGGCGGTGCGACGATACATCGGTATTGCCTCCTCGCACGGGTGAAGTGACTTCCGGGCGGCATTGGCCGAGCATTTGGGCTGCCGCAGTCCAGGATGAAGATACTCGCGATGTTGGGCGCCGCGGTCTGGCGGCTGCAACGACAACCGGAACTCACCGAGGCCTGGAGTTCCTCGCTTCGTCGCGGGGCCATCGGATCCTGCGAACCGCAACGCGCCGAGTTCCGGTGGTCGGCGCGCAGCACAGCCGAGTTCGATCAGATGAACCAGACGTTTCGCGATATCTACCCAGATGTTCCGGTGCCGAAATCGGTGTGGCGGTGGGTCGAGTCGGCGCAGCATCGGCTTGCGGACGCCGGCGCGGTTCGCGCATTATCGGTCGTCGCCCTGCTGATCTGCGGGACCGCGGCGGCCCGAGGCTTGGTGGTCCTGCACGACGACGCCGATTACGAACTCGCCGCGCGCCATCTTCCCGACGTGCAGACGCGGCGCGTGCTGAGCGTTGGGCCGTAGCGGGCGGCCTCCCACACCCCAGCCCTACACGTCAACGTCGAGATAGGCGGGCTCGCTACAGGCGGCGGTAAACGCGGTCAGGGCGCGCACCAGCCCGCGGCGTTCTGGTGAGGGCATGTTCTCCACGATGCGAGCGATCTCGCCGCGGCGGTGCGTGATGACCTTCTCGACGACCGTTTGCCCGCGCGCGGTGAGCGCCGCGAGGGTCTCGCGCCGCGACGTCGGGTGCGGCCTGCGGTCGATTAGCCCGGCGGTGACGAGGCGGTCGATCATCCGGCCGGTGGTCGAGGGCTGCACGTGCAGCAGACCCGCCAGCGTGCCCAGGTTGAGTGGGTCGTGTTTGGACAAGATCAGCAGGGTCCGGAATTGCGGAATGGTGATCGTCTCGTCCACGCGGGCAATGGAATCCGCCGAGATGGCCATCAGCGATCGCGACGCGGTCAGCAACGCGTCGGTGATCGCATCCACATCGTCGGTATCGTTCACAGCCAAACCCCAGAACTCTTGCAGCAAACAACTATAGCAGTACGCAACTATTGCGGAGTACTACCGTAAGTATGACGAAATACCGGCGGTCGGTGAGGTTTGCCCGGGTCGGCGTGGCGGTCGGCGGTATGGCGGCGATCCTGTCGTTAGCGCCGCTCGCCCACGCCGACCCCCTGGACATCGACCCGCACGAACCGGACATCACGAAGAACCACTGCCCGGGTGGGCAGTGGGGGGTCGGGCGGCTGCGGGTCTGCGACGGTGAGGATTATCCGGACGGCTCGTACTGGCATCAGTGGATGGGCGGCAACCGCTTGGTCGGGCCGACGTGGAACTACGACTGTGTCGGCGACAGCGGAAACCACGTCTTCCCGGCACCGCCGCCGCCGGGCGGCTGCGACGGCGCGATTCCGCCCGACCCGCCGCCGGGGGATCCGGCACCGCCACCGCCCGCCTGAGCGGCTGGATGAGCGCGTCACCCGGTCTCCGCCCCGGCCAACGCCAACTCGGCATCGTGCCACGCGGATGGCCGCGGCAGCAGCAAAGGTGTTGCCAGCAGCAGCAATCCGGCCGCAGCGATGGCGATCCGCGGCCCGGCCAGCGCGGCCAGCCCGGCCCACAGGCCGGTGAGCGCCGCGATGCTGACCTTGGTGCTGATCGACCACGCCGCCACGGCGCGGGTGGCGTGGCTGGTGGGCAGCTGCTCGAGTCGGTGGGTGGCCAGGACCGGGTTGAAGATGCCGCAGCACGTCACCAAGCCCAGTTGCACGACGATCACCAGGACCAGGCCGGGCAACCCCGGTGCCACCGCGGCCAGGCCCAGCGGCCAGCAGGCCCGCACCACGCCGACGGTGCGCAGCACGGCGGGTTGGCCGAAGCGCGCCACCAGCGGGTGGGCCAGCCGGGAACCGACGATGCCGCCCAGGCAGGGCAGCGCGAACGTGAGGGCGTACTGCCACGGCGGGAAGCCCAGCGGCCCCAGCATCAGCGCCGCCAGCAGCGGTGCGGGCGCCATGATCAGGCCGTTGACCGCCACCGTGTTGACGAATAGCGGTCGCAGGGTGGGGTGGGTGGCGATGATGCGCCACCCCTCGAGCAGGTCCCGGGCCCGGCGCCCCCGCGGGCGAGGCCGGCGCGGTTCGGTGCCGCTGATCGCGCCGATTGCCACCGCCGACACCAGGAAGCTGACCGCATTGGCTACGACGGTGCAGGCGGGGCCGAGAATGCCGATGGCGGCGCCGCCCAACGGCGGCCCCAGGATGGTGGCGGCCCAGGTGGTCGATTCGAAGCGGGCGTTGGCGGGCAGCAGCTGCGGCGGTGCCAGCAGTCGCTTCAGGTAGGCACCGCTGGCCGCGGTGAACGTGACATCGGCGGTGGCCACCACGATGGAGACCACCACGAGTTGGGTGAAACCCAGTGCTCCGCACAGGAATTCCACGGGGACGCTGAGCAGGGCGACACACCGGATCAGGTCCGTCGCGATCATCACCGGCCGCTTGCGGCGGAATTCCACCCAGCTCCCCAGCGGCACCGCGACCAGCGCCCCGACCGCCAGCCCGGCCGCGGCCAGCAGCGCCACCTGGCTGGCGGTGGCGTGCAGCACCAAGATGGCGATCATCGGGAACGCGTCGAACGCCAGCCAGGTGCCCGCGGTGCTGACCGCGTAGGCCGTCCACAGCCAGCCGAATTGGCGTCCCAGCCCGATGCCCACCGTCGGATCGAACCGCGTCCGGGTCCGGGGCCGTCCGACCGACACGCGGGTAAACACCGACGCCCAGATCGACGCTGGCGCGGAAAAGTTCAAGAAGGCGTGACGCTAGCGTCGATCTCGGCGGGCGTGACCCCCGTCACCGCGTTTTCGCGATTGGCGGTCTGCGCTGCGAGAATCACCAGGTGAACTTCCGCAATGTCGCCATCGTCGCCCACGTCGACCACGGCAAAACCACCCTGGTCGACGCCATGCTGCGACAGTCCGGCGCGCTGCACGAACGCGGTGACGACGCCAAAGAACGCATCATGGACTCCGGTGACCTGGAGCGCGAAAAGGGCATCACCATCCTGGCCAAGAACACCGCCGTGCACCGCCACCACGGCGACGGCACCGTCACCGTCATCAACGTGATCGACACCCCCGGCCACGCCGACTTCGGCGGCGAGGTGGAACGTGGGCTGTCCATGGTCGACGGGGTGTTGCTGCTGGTCGACGCGTCCGAGGGCCCGCTGCCGCAGACCCGGTTCGTGCTGCGCAAGGCGCTGGCCGCGCACCTGCCGGTGATCCTGGTGGTCAACAAGACCGACCGGCCCGACGCCCGGATCGCCGAGGTGGTCGACGCCAGCCACGACCTGCTGCTCGACGTCGCCAGCGACCTGGACGACGCGGCCCAGCAGGCCGCCGAGCACGCGCTGGGGCTGCCGACGCTGTACGCGTCCGGGCGCGCCGGGGTGGCCAGCACCACCGCCCCGGACGACGGTCAGGTGCCCGACGGGAACAACCTCGATCCGCTGTTCGACGTGCTGCTCGAGCATGTGCCGCCGCCGTCCGGGGACCCGGAGGCGCCGCTGCAGGCGCTGGTGACCAACCTCGACGCGTCCAACTTCCTGGGCCGGCTGGCGCTGATCCGGGTGTACAACGGGCGCATCCGCAAGGGCCAGCAGGTGGCGTGGCTGCGCGAGGTCGACGGGCAGCCGGTGACCGCCACCGCCAAGATCACCGAACTGCTGGTGACCGAAGGCGTGGAGCGCACCCCCACCGAGGAGGCGCAGGCCGGCGACATTGTCGCGGTCGCCGGAATCCCGGACATCATGATCGGTGACACCCTGGCCGACCCGGCCGCACCGAATGCGTTGCCGCGCATCACCGTTGATGAGCCGGCGATCTCGGTGACGATCGGCACCAACACCTCGCCGCTGGCCGGCAAGGTGTCCGGGCACAAGCTGACCGCCCGGATGGTGCGCAACCGACTGGACGCCGAACTGGTCGGCAACGTGTCGATCCGGGTGGTCGACATCGGCCGGCCGGATGCCTGGGAGGTGCAGGGCCGCGGTGAGCTGGCGCTGGCGGTGCTGGTCGAGCAGATGCGTCGGGAGGGTTTCGAGCTGACCGTCGGCAAACCGCAGGTGGTCACCCGCACCATCGACGGCAAGCTGCACGAGCCGTTCGAGCATCTGACCGTGGATTGCCCGGAGGAATTCGTCGGGGCGATCACCCAGTTGGCCGCCGCCCGTAAGGGCCGGATGACCGAGATGGCCAACCACACCACCGGCTGGGTGCGGATGGAGTTCGTCATCCCCAGCCGCGGCCTGATTGGTTGGCGCACCGACTTTCTCACCGAGACACGGGGCACCGGGATCGCCAACGCCGTCTTCGACGGCTATCAGCCCTGGGCCGGCGAGATCCGGGCCCGGCACACCGGCTCGCTGGTCTCCGACCGGGCCGGGGCGATCACCCCGTTCGCGTTGATTCAGCTGGCCGACCGCGGCCAGTTCTTCGTCGAACCCGGCCAGGACACCTATCAGGGCATGGTGGTCGGCATCAACCCGCGCGCCGAGGACCTCGACATCAACGTCACCCGGGAGAAGAAGCTGACCAACATGCGCTCCTCGACCGCCGACGTGATCGAGACGCTGGCCAAGCCGATCGAGTTGGACCTGGAGCAGGCCATGGAGTTCTGCGCGGCCGACGAGTGCGTGGAGGTGACGCCCGAGGTGGTGCGGGTGCGCAAGGTGGAGTTGGACGCCACGATGCGGGCGCGGGCCCGGTCGCGGGCCAAGGCCCGGGCCTAGGGGTGCGGCGCGCGGACGCGCCCCCGATACCCTGATGGGCGTGCCGAGACCCGCCCACCGCGCCCGCGTGACGCTGGGCGCGGTGGTGTCGACGTTGCTGCTGACCATGTCGGCGTGCACGGTCAACCCGCCACCGGCGCCGCAGAGCAGCGAGACGTCGAAGAGCACGGTGCCGCCGCCGCAGCGGATCAACCAGATCATCGTCGGCATCGACTGGATCGGGGCGGGTTTCAACCCGCACCTGGTGTCGGATCTGTCGTCGGTCAACGCGGCGATCAGCGCGTTGGTGTTGCCCAGCGCGTTTCGCCCGATCCCGGACCCCACCACGTCGACGGGGTCGCGGTGGGAGATGGATCCGACGCTGCTGGTATCGGCGGCGGTGACCTCCGAAAATCCGTTCACCGTGACCTACAAGATCCGGCCGGAGGCGTCCTGGACGGACAACGCCCCGATCGCCGCCGACGACTTTTGGTACCTGTGGCAGCAGATGGTCAGCCAGCCCGGGGTGGTGGATCCCGCCGGCTACGACCTGATCACCTCGGTGCAGTCGCTGGAAGGCGGCAAGCAAGCGGTCGTGACGTTCGCCCAGCCGTACCCGGCGTGGCGGGAGCTGTTTTCCGATCTGCTGCCCGCCCACATCGTCAAGGACGTGCCGGGTGGGTTCCCGGCCGGGCTGGCCCGGGCGCTGCCGGTCACCGGCGGCCAATTCCGGGTGGAGAACATCGACCCGCAGCGCGACGCGATCCTGCTGGCCCGCAACGACCGGTACTGGGGTCCGCCGGCCAAGCCCGATCTCATCTTGTTCCGCCGGGCCGGCGCCCCGGCGGCGCTGGCCGACTCGATCCGCAACGGTGACACCCAGGTCGCCCAGGTGCACGGCGGTTCGGCGGCGTTCGCCCAGCTGTCGGCGATCCCGGATGTGCGCACCGCCCGGATCGTGGCACCGCGGGTGCTGGAGCTGGCGCTGCGGGCCAACCAGCCCAAACTGGCCGACGCCCAGGTCCGCAAGGCGATCCTCGGGTTGCTCGACGTCGACCTGCTGGCCGCGGTCGGGGCCGGCAGCGACAACACCGTCACGCTGGATCAGGCGCAGATCCGGGCACCCAGCGACCCGGGGTACGTGCCGACCGCGCCGCCGGCGATGACCACCGCGGCGGCGCTGGCGCTGCTGCAGGCCTCCGGGTACCAGATTGAGAAGGACGCGCCGCCGTCGTCGGTGCCGCCCCCGTCGGGCGCCCCGCCCACCCCGGCGGAGTCCCACGCGCCGGAGATCACCCGCGGCCGGGTCAGCATGGCCGGCGACCAGCTGTCCTTCGTGATCGGGGTAGCGTCCAACGACCCGACCGCGGTGGCGGTGGCCAACACCGCCGCCGACCAGCTCCGCAACGTCGGCATCGCGGCCACCGTGCTGGCGCTGGACCCGGTCAAGCTGTACCGCGACGCGCTGACCAACAACCAGGTGGACGCCGTCGTCAGTTGGCGTCAGGCCGGCGGGGATTTGGCGACCCTGCTGGCCTCGCGCTACGGCTGCACCGCCCTGGAGGCCACCGCGGTGTCGACGCCGGGTGCGGAGCCGACCAGCACCGCGTCCTCGTCGTCGACGCCGGCGACGCCCGCCGCACCCACTCACACCCCGACGAAACCGCCGGCCGGGGCGTTGGTGCAGGCCCCGTCGAACGTCACCGGCATCTGCGACCGCAGCCTCCAGTCCAACATCGAGGCGGCGCTGAACGGCAGCAAGGACATCGACGAGGTGATCACCGCCGTGGAGCCGCGGCTGTGGAACCTGGCGACGGTGCTGCCGATCCTGCAGGACACCACGATCGTGGCCGCCGGGCCCAGCGTGGCCGACGTCAGCCTGTCCGGCGCGGTGCCGGTCGGCATCGTCGGCGACGCCGGCGACTGGTCTAAGACCCCCTAGCCGCTCACCGGGCGCGGGATCACCGTGTCGACGATCGCGATCAGTTGCCGCCGGGTCGGTGGCCCGCCGGTGAGCAACACATGCTGGTTGATCAACGCCGGTCCGATCCGCGCGGTGAGCGGGGTGAGGGTGCCCGCATCGATGTCGCCGGCCCGCACCCCGGCCTGCAGGATCGATTCGATGATTGCCAGCCGCGGGGCCACCACCGCATCGGCGAAGATGGCGCGTAGCTCCGGTTCGTGAATGAGCTCGCCGACGATGGCCAGCCCCGGGAACGCGGTCTTGCCGGCCAGCAGGTCCCGATGCGAGACCAGCATCGTCAGCAGGTTGTCGCGCGCCGACCGGTCGGCCCGCGGCTCCGGCGGCGGGGGCAGCGCATACTGCAACGCCGCCTGCACCAGGTCATGCTTACTCGACCAGCGCCGATACAGCGCGGCTTTGCCGGTGCGGGCTTGCGCCGCAATCCCTTCCATGGTCAGCCGGCCATATCCGACGGCGGTCAACTCGGCCAGCGTCGCGTCATACAGCGCACACTCGAGTTCTTTGCCGCGCCGGCGGCTGCGGACGGGGTGCGGGACGACATCGGCGTGCGCGGCCATCCCTCGATACTAGCGGCGGGCGATCTACAAGGAACGCTAGCGGCTACTACGAGGGGATTGTCGACGCGGAGTAGTGTTTTGCGGATGTCGTCTCCGGTGACGCCCCGACTGTTGTTCGTGCACGCCCATCCCGATGACGAGACGTTGACCACCGGCGCGACTATCGCCCACTACGCGGCCCGCGGCGCCTTGGTGCAGGTGGTGACCTGCACGCTGGGCGAAGAGGGTGAGGTCATCGGCGACCGCTGGGCGCAGCTGGCGGTCGACGCCGCCGATCAGCTCGGCGGGTATCGGATCGGCGAGCTGTCCGCGGCGTTGCGGGCGCTGGGTGTCCCGGCGCCGACGTTCCTGGGCGGAGCGGGCCGCTGGCGCGACTCAGGCATGGCCGGCACGCCGCCGCGGGGTCGGTCGCGCTTCATTGACGCCGACGAGGGCGCGGCGGTCGGCGCGCTGGTGGCGATCATCCGCGCGCTGCGCCCCCATGTCGTGGTCACCTACGACCCGCCGGGCGGGTACGGCCACCCCGACCACGTGCAGACCCACCGCGTCACCACCACCGCCGTCGCCGCCGCCGCCGACGGCGACCAGCCGGGTGAACCCTGGGCGGTGCCCAAGCTGTACTGGACGGTGATGTCGGCGGACGCGATCGAGGCCGGGCTGCGGGGGCTGCGGCCCACCGACCTGCTGCCCGAGTGGGTGCACACGTCGGACGGCGAGCTGGATTTCGGCTACCCCGACGAGCGGATCGACGCGGTCATCGACGGCACGCAGGTGCTGCCGGCCAAGGTGGCGGCGATGGCCGCGCACGCCACCCAGGTCAGCGTCGGGCCCACCGGGCGGGCATTCGCCCTGTCCAACAATGTGGCCCTGCCGATCCTGGCCAGTGAGCACTACGTGCTGGCCGCCGGCGTGGCGGGGGAGCGCGACGCGCGCGGCTGGGAGACCGATCTGCTGGCCGGCATCGACCTCGGGGACCCGCGGGCGTCGTAACCGGGCTTGGGTTTACCCACCCGAGCCGACGACATGGCGGGCCGCACGCGGTAGGCTGCCGGACGCAGGCAGCCCACGGAAGGTATTGGCATGGATCCCGACCTGGACCCCAACTTGGAGCACTGGCAGTACTGGATGGACAGCTATCAGTGGGTGGTGGGTTCGTTGGTTGCGCAGCTGGACAGCATGCCGACTTGACGGTTGCCGAACCCCGCGCCGGGTCGGCTGACGACACCGGCGCCCCCGATCGGGGGATCCGGTTCGTCGTGCTGACGCTGCTGGGCGTCGACGGCGTGCTCTCCGCGGTGACCGCGGCCCTGCTGTTGCCCAGCTACATCGGCCGGTACCCATTTCCGATCAGCGCGGTGGTCAGCGGCGTGATCAACGCGGTCCTGGTGTGGGCCGCCACGCACTGGACGAAATCGCTGCGGCTGGCCGCGTTGCCGCTGTGGACTTGGCTGTTGACCGTGGCCGCGATGACCTTCGGTGGGCCCGGCGACGACTTCATCTTCGCCGGGCGCGGGGTGATGGCCTACGGGGCGCTGTTCATGATCGTGGTGGGCGCCGCGCCGCCGGCCGCGCTGCTGTGGTGGCGCCGCTACCGCAGACCGATCAGGGGATGAGGCTGAGCAGCAGGCCACCCAGGTCCGACAGCGGGCTGACGTCGAGCAGACCGCCCAGCGCGCCGGCGTCGAACAGGCCGCTCAGGTCGAACAGCCCCGGATCCAGGGCACCCAGGACGTCGGTGGCGGCGGTGAAGCTGCTCGCGGCGTCCATCAACCCGTCGGTGCTGAGGTCGAGCGGCGGGAACGGCGGCAAGAAGTGCAGCACCCAGTTGATTTGATCGGTGATGAAGGTGTTGAACGCGGCCACCGTGTCGGCGCCGAAGTTGCTCAGCCCCTGGCCGAAGCCGATTGATCCGTCCAGCACGTCGATGGTGTTGAACAGCCCGCTTTGCACCACCGACTCGCCCAGGTCGTAGAAGATCGTGATCTGCGGCGCCAGCAGGCCGACCAACGGGACCCAGCCCGCCGCCCACTGGGCCAGGGTGACGCCGTAGCGCACCCAAGGTTCGACGGTGCTGTACAGGCCCTCGATCGCGTCGCCGATCGAGGTGGCGATCGACGCGGGAGCCGCGACGGCGGCGTCGAGCATGTCGGGCTGTAGCGAGGCCAGCGCCGGACCCAACAGATCCAGATCGATCGGCTCCACCGCCGCGGCCAGCGCCGCCGTCGGGCTGGCGATCTGCGCGGTGGCCGGCGTGACCGCAGGAGCCAGCAGCACCGCGGTGGCGGTGGCGGCCCCGATGGCTGGGATCACGAACGACTGGGCAAAAACGCGGTCGAACATGGGCGTGAATGTACCGGGCGCAGCACGATCCGCCGCGATGCATCGCCGGTGCGGATACCGCGGTGCGGTCGGCTGGCCCGAGTGCCCCCGCCGCCCACCTACCCGCCCGCGGCTGGCGCTACTGTGGATCAACATGGCAGGCGCACGGGTCACAGATTGTCCGGCCGCGCGGATGAAACACGGCCGGGCGGAGGTTACACCCACGTGCCGCTGACTCCAGGCGACGAGCCGACCGCCCTGCCGAGCCCGGTCGTGCCGCCACGATCTAGCCCATCGGCGCTGCGCCGGGTGCTGCGACGCGCCCGCGACGGCGTGGTGCTCAACGTCGACGAGGCCGCCCTGGCGATGACCGCCCGCGGCGACGACCTGGCCGACCTGTGTGCCAGCGCGGCCCGGGTCCGCGACGCCGGGCTGCAATCGGCCGGCCGGCGGGGGCCGGGCGGCCGATTGCCGGTCAGCTACTCGCGCAAGGTGTTCATCCCGGTCACCCACCTGTGCCGGGACACTTGCCACTACTGCACGTTCGTCACCGTGCCCGGCAAGCTGCGCGCCGCGGGGGCGGGCATGTATCTGGAACCCGATGAGATCCTCGACATCGCGCGCCGGGGTGGCGAACTGGGCTGCAAGGAGGCGTTGTTCACCCTGGGGGACCGGCCCGAAGACCGCTGGCCGGAGGCGCGGCAGTGGCTCGATGAGCGCGGCTATGACTCCACGCTGTCCTATGTGCGGGCGATGGCCATCCGGGTGCTCGAGGAGACCGGTCTGTTGCCGCACCTGAATCCGGGGGTGATGAGCTGGTCGGAGCTGTCCCGGCTCAAGCCGGTGGCGCCGTCGATGGGCATGATGCTGGAGACCACCTCGCGGCGGTTGTTCGAGACCAAGGGGCTGGCCCACTACGGCAGCCCGGACAAGGATCCGGCGGTGCGGCTGCGCACCCTGACCGACGCCGGCCGGTTATCCATTCCGTTCACCACCGGTCTGCTGGTCGGCATCGGGGAGACCCTGGCCGAACGCGCCGACACCCTGCACGCGATCCGCAAGGTGCACAAGGAGTTCGGGCACATCCAGGAAGTGATCGTGCAGAACTTCCGGGCCAAAGAACACACCGCGATGGCCGCGACGCCCGACACCGACTTCGACGACTTTTTGGCCACCGTGGCGGTGGCGCGGCTGGTGCTGGGCCCGAAGATGCGGGTGCAGGCCCCGCCCAACCTGGTGTCGCGCGCGGAGTGCCTGGCCCTGGTCGGTGCCGGCGTCGACGACTGGGGCGGGGTGTCGCCGCTGACGCCTGACCACGTCAACCCGGAGCGGCCATGGCCGGCCCTGGATGAGTTGGCCGACGTCACCGTCGAAGCCGGCTACGACCTGGTGCAGCGGTTGACCGCGCAGCCCGCCTACGTGCAGGCCGGTGCCGGGTGGATCGACCCGCGGGTGGCCGGCCACGTCGCCGCGCTGGCCGATCCCGCCACCGGGTGGGCCCGCGACGTCAACCCGGTCGGGTTGGTGTGGCAGGAGCCCGACGAGGCGGCTTCCGCCGGTCGGGTGGACCTGCACGCGGCGATCGACACCGACGGGCGGGCCAGTGCGACCCGCAGCGATCTGGACTCCGCGTTCGGGGACTGGGAGTCGATCCGCGACAAGGTGCACGAACTGGCGGCACGGGCGCCCGAACGCGTCGACACCGACGTGCTGGCCGCGTTGCGCTCCGCCGAACGCGATCCGGCCGGCTGCAGTGACGCCGAATACCTGGCGCTGGCCACCGCCGACGGCCCGGCCTTGGATGCGGTTGCCGCACTGGCCGATTCGCTGCGCCGTGACACGGTCGGCGACGACGTCACGTTCGTGATCAACCGCAACATCAACTTCACCAACATCTGTTACGTCGGCTGCCGGTTCTGCGCGTTCGCCCAACGCAAGGGGGACGCCGACGCCTACTCGCTGTCCGCCGCGGAGGTCGGCGACCGGGCCTGGGAGGCCCACGTCGCCGGTGCCACCGAGGTGTGCATGCAGGGCGGCATCGACCCGGAGCTACCGGTGGGCGGGTACGCCGATCTGGTGCGGGCCGTCAAGGCCCGGGTGCCCTCGATGCACGTGCACGCGTTTAGCCCGATGGAGATCACCAACGGGGCCACCAAAAGCGGGTTATCCATTCGGGAGTGGCTGACCGGGCTGCGCGAGGCCGGGCTGGACACCATCCCGGGCACCGCCGCGGAGATCCTCGACGACGAGGTGCGCTGGGTGCTGACCAAGGGCAAACTGCCCACCTCGCTGTGGATCGAGGTCGTCACCACCGCGCACGAGGTGGGGCTGCGTTCCAGTTCGACGATGATGTACGGCCACGTCGATTCGCCGCGGCACTGGGTCTCCCACCTCAACGTGCTGCGCGGCATCCAGGACCGCACCGGCGGCTTCACCGAATTCGTGCCGCTGCCGTTCGTGCACCAGAGCTCGCCGCTGTATCTGGCCGGTGGCGCCCGGCCCGGGCCCAGCCACCGCGACAACCGGGCCGTGCACGCGCTGGCCCGGATCATGTTGCACGGCCGCATCCCGCAGATTCAGACCAGCTGGGTCAAACTCGGGGTGGCCCACACCCAGGTGATGCTCAACGGCGGCGCCAACGATCTGGGCGGCACGCTGATGGAGGAGACCATCTCGCGGATGGCCGGCTCCGAATACGGGTCGGCGAAAACCGTCGCCGAACTGGTCGCGATCGCCGACGGTATCGGCCGTCCGGCCCGTCAACGCGCCACCGACTACAGCCCGCTAGCGGCCTAGCGTTGGCCGGGCCGCCGAACGTGCGCTGAGGGCGGAAATCTCGGCGGATTTCCGCCCTGGATGCACGTCCGGTGACGGGAGCCTTCGCGATCGCCCCGCGAGCGTGCGCAGTTGTACGCCCTGAAGCCAAAAAACCTGGCATTCCGCGCACGTTCGCGGCGGAATCACATGCAACGGCAAGGGTTGTAATCGCGCTGATTCAATCTCGGTGAATGGAATCAAATACGCCCAGCGGCCAGCGTATTTCGTGCCTGAGAGCAGCATCGGATCGTCGGTTGCGTTGACAGCTGACTCATGCGCTCTTAGCGTTCCCGCAAGGCTGACGAGGATAGGACTCAGGGTGGCATCAACGGGGCAGCGACCGCGCGACGTGGCAAATGCCGCGCCGCCTGCTGCGCGTGTATCCGCTTCCCGGACAACAGGATTAGGCCGATGACGGTCGCCTCCCGGCAGGCGGCCATCAGCGGGACCGCCTGGTCCAAGCCTGCCGTTGCCGTCGGGGACTTCGTCGTCCTGGCGGGCGAAACATTCGCCGCGATGTTGCGACCTCCCCTCGCGTGGCGCGAACTGCTGGATCAGATCTGGTTTGTGGCCCGGGTATCGATCGTCCCGACGATTGTGCTCTCGATGCCCTACACGGTGCTCATTGTCTTCACGCTGAACATCGTGCTGCTGGAGGTCGGTGCGGGCGATCTGTCCGGCGCCGGCGCAGCGCTGGCGTCGGTGACGCAAGTGGGTCCCGTGGTGACCGCGATCGTGGTCTCCGGCGCGGCGGCCACGGCGATGTGCGCGGATCTGGGCGCGAGGACAATCCGCGAGGAGATCGACGCGATGAAGGTCATCGGCGTAAACCCCATCCAGGCGCTGGTCGTTCCGAGGGTGATTGCCGCAACATTTGTTGCGCTGATGCTGTATTCGATTGTCGCGGTCGTGGGGCTCTCCGGCAGCTACGCGTTCGTCGTGTTCGTCCAGCACGTCACACCGGGAGCGTTCGTCGCCGGAATGACACTGCTGACCGGTTTGCCGCAGGTGCTGGTCTCGTTAGGCAAGGCGCTGCTGTTTGGGCTCTCGGCCGGACTGATCGCCTGCTACAAGGGACTGGCCGTCGGCGGCGGTCCGACCGCGGTCGGCAATGCCGTCAACGAAACCGTCGTATTCGCCTTCATGGCACTGTTTTTCATCAACATTCTGGCCACCGCGTTCGGTGTGAAGGTTGCCCCATGAAACGGGACCGGCAATGAGCACGACCCAGGTGCGCGACTCGGCACGGGGCGGGGAAATCTTCAGTCGTGCCGGTGACGTGACCCGTAGGCTGGGTGAGCAGACCGCGTTCTACGGCACTGCGCTCGGCGCCAGCATCGACGCCGTCCGCCGCTACCCCGCCGAGGTGCTGCGGTTGATCGCGGTGATGGGCCTCGGTACCGGGGCGTTGGCCGTGATCGGCGGCACGGTGGTCATCGTCGGATTCCTCACGTTGACCACCGGCGCGTTGATCGCTGTGCAGGGCTACAACACACTGTCCAACGTGGGGATCGAGGCCCTCACCGGGTTCCTCGGGGCCTTTCTCAACGTCCGATTCATCGCACCGGCCACCGCCGGTGTGGCGCTGGCCGCGACCATCGGCGCGGGGGCGACGGCGCAGCTGGGCGCGATGCGGATCAACGAGGAAATCGACGCGCTGGAGGTGATGGGGATCCGGGCGGTCACCTACCTGGCGTCCACCCGCATCGTCGCCGGGGTGGTCGCGGTCATCCCGATCTACACGGTCGCGGTGCTGATGTCGTTTCTGGCAACACGTTTCGGCACGACGATCATCTACGGCCAGTCGCGGGGGGTCTATGACCACTACTTCTCGACGTTCCTGCACCCGGTGGACATGCTGTGGTCCTTCGTGGAGGCGCTGGCCATGGCGGGCGCCGTGATGGCGGTGCACACCTACTACGGCTATACCGCGACCGGGGGTCCGGCCGGCGTGGGCGAAGCGGTCGGCCGGGCGGTGCGCACCTCGATCACCGCGGGCGTCTTCATTCTGCTGACCATCACGCTGTCGGTGTACGGGCAGTCCGGCAACTTCCACCTGTCGGGGTGATGG
This sequence comes from Mycobacterium sp. pUA109, assembly GCF_041287095.1. Classification (NCBI taxonomy): domain Bacteria; kingdom Bacillati; phylum Actinomycetota; class Actinomycetes; order Mycobacteriales; family Mycobacteriaceae; genus Mycobacterium; species Mycobacterium sp. pUA109. The sequence goes on from NZ_JBGGKS010000018.1 coordinate 51,664, forward strand.
AGATGGCCAACACAACCCGGCGAGGCGGTATCGACCCCATCTGGTGGGCGCCGGTATTGATCCTTGTCATCGTGGCACTGAGTGCCTTGACGGCGTTGTTGTTCTCCGGGACGCTGCGGACCTTCGTTCCGCTCACCTTGGTTTCCGACCGGGCCGGCCTGGTGATGGAAAGCGGCGCGAAGGTGAAATTGCGTGGCGTGCAGGTCGGGGAGGTCGCCGCCATCGGCGCCGACACCGGTGGCTCCGATTTCGCGAAGCTGAAGCTCAAGATATACCCCAAGCCGTTCCGCTACCTGCCGAGCAATATCGAGGCGGAAATCAAATCGAGCACCGCATTCGGCGCGAAATATGTCGACCTCATCGTTCCCGAACCGCCGAGTCAGGCGCCGTTGGCGCCCGGCGCGGTGCTGCGCTCTCGCAACACGACCGTCGAGGTCAACACGGTGTTCCAGAACCTGCAGGCCGTGGTGCATTCCATTGACCCGGCGAAGCTGAACTCGGTGCTGTCGGCGGTCGCGGAATCGGTGCGCGGCAAGGGGGACCGCATCGGCGCGGCGATCACCGGCGCGAACACCGTGCTGCTGGCGGTGAACCCGAGGATGCCGACCGTGCAGCGCGACTGGCAGCTGTTCGGCGAGACCGCTCAGGCCTATTCGGGCGCCGCGCAGAACATCTTGTCGATCCTGGACTCGGTTGCGACGACCAGCACGACGATCACCACAGGGGCTAAGTCCCTCGACGAGCTGCTCCTGTCAGTGGTCGGCTTCGCCCAATCGGGTGTCAACACCATCGGCGGAAACCAGCCGAACCTGGTGCGCGCGATGAACCTCCTTGATCCGACCACGGCTCTGCTGATGAAGTACTCACCGACCTACACCTGCCTGTTCCAGGGCGCCCAGTGGTTCCTCGACCACGGCGGCCGAGACGCGATGGGCGGTAACGGAAAGTCGGTGATCATGGACGCCGCCCTGCTGGCCGGCGACGACCCGTACCGCTATCCGGACAACCTGCCGGTGGTCAACGCCAAGGGCGGCCCGGGCGGCAAGCCGAGTTGCGGCTCACTCCCCGACGTCAGCAAGAACTTCCCGGTGAAGTATTTGGTGACCGACACCGGGTTTGGTACCGGCCTGGATATGCGCCCCAATCCCGGCATCGGATTCCCCGGATGGGCCGACTACTTCCCGGTTACTCGGGCAGTGCCCGAACCGCCCAGCATCCGCTACGGCGGCGGCCCGGCGCCCGGCCCGGTGCCGCCTTATCCGGGAGCGCCGCCCTACGGCGCAGCGGAATTCGGGCCGGACGGAACCCCGTCATATCCGCCGCCGCCGGGCCCGCCCCCCGGCGCATCCGGGGAGCGGTGATGAGAGGCAGAACCGGCCGCACCGTGGTGCGCGTGGTGCTGTTCACCGCGACGTCCCTGGCTTTCATGTTCGTGCTGGTCACCGTGTTCGGGCAATTCCGGTTCGACACCCGCACCTCCTACCGCGCGGTGTTCACCAATGTGTCCGGTCTCAAAGGAGGCAACTTCGTTCGGATAGCCGGTGTCGAGATCGGAAAAGTCAGCAGCATGACCCTGCACAAGGACGGCACGGTCACCGTGGACTTCGCGATCGACAAGGGACTCACCCTCACCGAGGGCACCCGGGCGGCGGTTCGCTACGAGAACCTCATCGGCGACCGCTATCTGTCCCTGGAGCAGGGCCCGGGCTCGATGCGCAGACTGGAACCGGGCGAGACGATCCCGCGGGCACGGACCTCGCCCGCGCTCGACGTCGACGCGCTCATCGGTGGCTTCCGGCCGCTGTTTCGGGCGCTGGATCCCGACCAGGTCAACGCATTGACCGGCCAGCTGCTGAAGGTGTTCCAGGGCCAAGGAGGAACCGTCTCGTCGGTGCTGGCCCAAACCTCGGCGCTGACGACGACACTGGCCGGACGCGATGAGCTGATCGGCCAAGTCATCACCAACCTGAACACCGTGTTGGGCACGTTCGCCGCCCGTGACGATCAATTCTCCGAAGGTTTGGACCAGCTGTCCCAGCTGGTCCACGGACTAGCCGATCGCCGAGCCGATATCGCGGCCGGGATTGCCCACATCAACGGCGCCGCCGCATCCGTCGCGGAGCTATTGACCGCCGCCCACCAGCCGATCAACGACACCGTGCGGCAGACCGACCGGGTCGCCGGCCAGGTGATGGCCGATCACGACTACGTCGACGATTTAGTCAAGACCTTGCCCGACGCCTACCAGATCCTGGCCCGTAACGGCCTATACGGCGACTACTTCAGCTTCTACCTGTGCGATGCGCTGCTCAAACTCAACGGTAAAGGCGGCCAACCGGTCTACGTGGCGCTCGTCAATCAACCTAGCGGGCGGTGCACCCCCAAATGAGGCGATTCACGGTGAAGCGACCGAGCATCACGCCGCTGGCCGAGCGCAACAGGGCAGCCGTCGGTGTGGCCGGTACGGTGTTCTTGGCCGCCCTGGTGGTTGCCGCCTTCTCGTACGACAAGCTGCCGTTCATCAAAGGGACCTCCGGCTATTCCGCCTACTTCGCCGAGGCCGGCGGCATCAAACCCGCCAGTGATGTGCGGGTATCGGGCCTCGACGTGGGCAGGGTCACCGGGCTGCAGCTGCAGGGCACCAAAGTTCGGGTGGACTTCACGGTCCGTAACGGCGTCGAGCTGGGGGACCGGACCGAGGCCGCCATCAAGACCGAAACGGTGCTGGGCACCAAGGTGCTCGAGCTCACCCCGCGCGGCGACGGCAGGCTCAGCGGCACCATACCCCTCGAACGCACCACGTCGCCCTATGATTTGCCGACGGCGCTGGGTGATCTCACCACCACCATCAGCGGTCTGGACACCACCCAGCTGTCCTCCTCGCTCACCACATTGGCGCAGACCTTCGCCGACACCCCACCGGATCTGAAGATCGCGCTGCAGGGGGTGGCACGCTTCTCGGACACCCTCAACACCCGCGACGCCAAGCTGCGGCAGTTGCTGGCCAACGCCAATAACGTCACATCGGTACTGGCCAAGCGCAGCGACCAGATCGCCAGCCTGGTCACCAACGCCAACGCGCTCTTAGCTGAGCTGCTGTCACAACGCAATGCGGTTGACGCGTTGATGACCAACCTCGCCGCGGTGTCCCACCAGATCTCCGCGGTGGTCGACGACAACCGGGCGCAACTCAAACCCGCGGTCGACAAACTCAACGGGGTGCTGGGAATCCTGGACACCCGCAAGCAAGAACTGCAACGCACCCTGTACCTCTTTCGGCGGTACGCGATGTCATTCGGGGAAGTGCTGGGGTCCGGGCCGTTCTTCAAAGCCTCAGTGGTCAACCTGATCCCGGGTCAGTTCTCCCAGCCGGCCATCGACGCCGCGTTCTCCGATCTGGGGTTGGACCCCAGCGTGCTGCTGCCCTCCCAACTGGTCGACCCGCCGGTCGGCCAGCCGGGCACTCCGCCGCTGCCGGCGCCCTACCCGCGCACCGGTCAGGGCGGCGAACCGCATCTGACGTTGCCGGACGCCATCACCGGCAATCCGGGTGACCCCCGCTACCCCTACCGGGAGCCACTGCCCGCGCCGCCGCCGGGCGGGCCGCCGCCGGGCCCACCCGCGCCGGCGCCGGCGCCCGGGGAACTGCCGCCGCCCACCGTCCCGCCGCTGCCGGGGGAGGGGCCGTGACCGTGTCGGTTGACCCAGCCGCCGCCGGGCACCGCGGTGGCCGGCGGCGCACGGTGCGGTTGGTGACCGCGGCCAGTCTGGCGGTCATCCTTGCCGTCGCGGTCACCGTGATCGCCACCCCGTGGTGGGACCGGGTCGCCACCACCACCTACGTCGCCTACTTCGCCAACACCAACGGTCTCTACACCGGCGACGAGGTCCGCATCCTCGGTGTGGCCGTCGGCACGGTCGACAAGATCGAGCCGCAGCCCACCGCGGCGAAGGTGACCTTCTCGGTACAACGGCAGTACCCGGTTCCCGCGGACGTGCGGGCCGCGATCCTGTCGCCGTCGCTGGTCAGTGCGCGGGCGATTCAGCTCGTCCCGGCGTACTCCGGGGGCCCAAAACTGGCTGCGGGCGCCGCTATTCCGCAGCACCGCACCGCGGTCCCGGTCGAGTGGGACGACTTCCGCCAGCAGCTGGACAAACTCACCGATTCGTTGCAGCCCACCACCCCCGGTGGGGCCAGCGCGGTGGGCGAATTCATCAACACCGCCGCAGCGAACCTGCGCGGTGAGGGCGACACCGCGCGCGACACCGTCATCAAACTCTCGCAGGCCATTTCCGCGCTGGGCGACCACAGCACCGACATCTTCAGCACGGTGCGCAACCTGCAGCTGTTGGTTTCGGCGCTGTCGTCCAGCAGTGATCTGCTCGCTGCGTTCAACACCAACTTGGCCGAGGTCAGCACCGTGTTGTCCAACACGCCCAACGAGGTGGCCGAGGCGACGCGGGGTCTGGACGATGCGGTAAATGACCTGCGCAGCCTCGTCTCGGAGAACCGGGACGGTCTCGGCGCGACCTTCGACCACCTCACCGCGATCACGGCGGCCCTCAACGACAGCCGCGCCGACGTCAAGCAGATCCTGCACATCGCGCCGACGGTGTTTCAGAACTTCACCAACATCTATCAGCCCGCGCAGAGCGCGATCACCGGCATCCTGGCGCCGGTCAACTTCGCCAGCACCGTCCAATTCATCTGCGGCGCCATTCAGGCCGCGTCGCGCATGGACTTCGAGCAATCCTCCAAGCTGTGCGTGCAGTACCTGGCCCCGATCATCAAAAACCGCCAGTACAACTACCCGCCGATCGGCGGCAACCCGTTCGTGGGGGCGTCGGCGCGGCCCAACGAGCTCACCTACAGCGAAGACAGGTTGAATCCGAGCCTGCCGCCGCCCGAGGGCCAAGACGACGGACCGCCGCCGCCCGCGCCGGCCGTGGCCGATACCCGCGCCGCCACCGACCCGGCCCTGGGACTGCCGGGCATGATGGTTCCGCCCGTCACACCGCCGGTGCCACCCGGGGGTGCGCCGTGAAACCCGCACTGACCGCGGTCCTGATCGTCGCGGGCTTGTCGGCGCTGACCGGATGTGAATGGCGGGGCCTTAACTCGCTGAGCCTGCCGGGAACCGAAGGCAGCGGCCACGGTTCGTATACCGTGCAGGCGCAGCTACCCGATGTCGTGGTCATTCAGCAAAACACCCGAGTCCGGGTTGCCGACGTCAACGTCGGCAACGTCACGAAAATCGAGGTGCAGGATTGGCATGCCCTGGTGACCATGCGTATCGACGGTCACGTGCATCTCCCCGCGAACAGCACCGCCAAGGTCGGCCAGACCAGCCTATTGGGTTCCATGCACATCGAATTGGCTGCACCGGTCGACGAGGCGCCGCAGGGCGAGCTCAAAGACGGTTCGGTGATTCCGCTCTCCAGGGCCAGCACCTACCCGACCACCGAGCAGACGCTGGCGTCGGTGTCGGTTCTGCTCAACGGCGGTGGGCTCGCTCAACTGCAGGAGATCAACCACGCGTTCGCCAAGGCACTGGCCGGCCGGGAAAACGACATGCGCAGCCTGTTAACCCAGTTGGACAGCTTTATCTCGCGGCTCAACAACCAGACCGACGACATCATCGCCGCCACCGAAAACCTCAACGCGTTGACCGGACAGGTCGCGGCGAGGGATCAGACCGTCGACACGGCGCTGGACACCATCCCGCAAGCGGTGGCCGTGCTGAGCGATCAGCGCAGCAAACTAGCCGACGCCATCGACGCGCTGGGCAAATTCAGTGCCATCGCCAACTCGACGGTCCATCAGACCCAGGAATCGCTGGTGAACAACCTGCGCAACATCGAGCCGGTGCTGCGTTCGCTGGCCGACGCCGGCCCCGCGCTCACCAGGGGGCTGGATTTCCTGTCCACCTATCCGTGGGTGAAAAGCAACCTGGCCAACTGGTTCCGCGGTGATTTCGCCAACATCACGCTCGTCATCGACTTGACCCTGAGCCGGCTGGACAGCGGGTTGTTCACCGGAACACGGTGGGAAGGCAACCTCACCGAACTCGAACTGCAGTGGGGACGCACCATCGGTCAGATGCCCAGCCCCTACACCGCGGGCAACCCACTGATCGCCCCCTACCACGTCGGGGGGTACTGACATGCTGCGTTTGTCCCGCGCGGTCTGGACCCAGTTGGCGATCCTCGCCGCCATCACCCTTAGCGCGTGCGGGGTGATGGCGTTCGGTTTCGTCAAGGTGCCCGCGCTGCTCGGGGTGGGGCGCTACACGGTGACCGTCGAGCTGCCCGGCTCGGGCGGGTTGTACCCCACCTCGGTGGTGACCTATCGGGGCACCGAGATCGGCCGGGTCAGCTCGATCGAGGTCACCCGCACCGGTGTTCGCGCCGTTCTCACACTCAACTCGTCCATCAAGATCCCGTCCGACGTCTCCGCGGCGGTGCACAGCCGATCCGCCGTCGGCGAGCAATTCCTCGAACTGACACCGCAGGGCACCACCGGCGCGCCGCTGCGGGACGGCGATGTCATTCCGGTGGGCCGAACGCAGATCCCCGCCGATATCGGGAGCCTGCTCGACGCCACCAACAAAGCGCTACAGGCGATCCCGCAGGATAATCTGCGCACCGTCGTCAACGAAGCCAGTACGGCCGTCGGCGGGCTCGGGCCGGAACTGTCGCGCATCGTGGACGGATCGGCGTCGCTGGGGATCGAGGCCGGGAACACCGCCGATCCACTGGCCCAGTTGATCGACCAGTCCCCGCCGGTGTTGAACTCCCAAGTGCAGACGACGGATTCGATCGCGGCCTGGGCGCACCACCTGGCCGCGATCACCGGACAGTTCAAGGCGCAAGACCGAGCCTTCGCCGACCTGCTCACCATGGGTGGGCCGGCGCTGCAGGAAAGCAAAGCCCTGCTGGACCGGGTCGCCCCGGCGTTGCCGGTGCTGCTGGCCAACCTGGTCAGCCTCGGCGACATCGCGGTGAGCTACCGCAACGACATCGAACAACTGTTGGTCCTGTTCCCGCAGGGGACCGCGCTCATGTCAGCGATCGCCTTGCCGGACGCCGACCTGAAAACGCCGTATCGGGGCATTTATCTCGACTTCAACCTCAACCTGAACTACCCACCGCCGTGCAACACCGGATTTCTGCCGGTCCAGCAGCAGCGGGTGCCCACCGATGTCGACTACCCCGAGCGGCCCGCCGGCGAGGTGTACTGCCGGGTGCCGCAGGACTCGGACCTCAACGTTCGCGGGTCACGCAACATTCCGTGCGAGACCAACCCGGGCAAACGGGCCCCGACGGTCGAGCTGTGCGAAAGCGATGAACCCTACGTCCCGCTCAACGACGGCTACAACTGGAAGGGCGACCCCAACGCGACCCTGTCCGGCCAGGGGGTGCCGCAGTATCCGCCGGGTACCGATCCGCGGTCGCCGCCGCCAGGGGCCGCTCCTCCTTCGCCACCCCCGGTGGCCTTTGTTCCCTACGATCCGGCCACCGGCCGTTACATCGGTCCGGACGGTCAGCCCTATACCCAGGCCGATCTGGCCCACGGCGCGAAAGGCACGACATGGCAGAGCATGCTGACGCCACCGAGCGGGTAGCCGACCCGGTGCGCGTTGATCGGCAGGGCGGTGACCCCGCCGAATCCACCGACTCGCCGGTTGCGGGTACCCGGGCGGTGATTGCGGCGGGTCTGGTCGTCGCGATGCTGGGTGGCTTGGCCGGCTGGCTGGGATACCGCGCGTATCACGCCCACCGGGTGCAGGCTCAGCACGCCATGTTCGTGCAGCTTGCCCGCCAGGCGGCGGTCAACCTGACCACGATCAGCTACACCGAGGTCGACGCCGACGTGCAGCGGATCCTGGACTCGGCCACCGGCACATTCCACGACGATTTCCAGCAGCGATCCCAACCGTTTGTCGACGTCGTCAAACAGACGCAGTCGAAATCGGAGGGCACCGTCACCGAGGCCGCCCTGGAGTCGGTCGCCGATGATCAGGCGCAAGTGCTGGTCGCGGTGTCGGTGCGGACCTCGATTGCCGCTGCGCCCGACCAAGACCCACGCCGCTGGCGGATGCGGATCAGCGTTCAGCAGGTTGGTGACAGCACCAAGGTGTCCAACGTGGTGTTCGTGCCGTAACGGCCCAACAACACACCAGGAGGGAAGCCCACCGTGTCCATCGATACCGAACTCAGCACCGACGTCTCACCGCTGGAACTGCACGACCAGCCCGACGATGCCGCTGTCGGTCGCGACGTGGCCGACGAAGCCGAAGCCGCCGACGACGCCGATGTCGTCGAGGAGGAACCGGCGCCGGCCGAGCGGCCCGCCCGATTCTCCTGGAGGCGCCTGCTGGCCCAGGGGCTGCTGCCCGGATTGGCGCTGATCGTCGCCGTAGCCGCCGGCTACCTCAAATGGTGGGACGACTCGGCGCGGCTGTCCGAGCAGGCCGCCGCACAATCCGTTCGAGCCGCGACCGACAGCACGGTCGCGATCCTGTCGTACCGACCCGACACCGTGGATACGGCGCTGATGGCGGCCGCGGATCGGCTCACCGGCACATTCCGTGACCAATACCGCCAGTTGATCAACGACGTCGTCGTTCCCGGCGCCAAGCAGCAGCACATTGCGGCGGTGGCCACCGTGCCGGCCGCGGCGTCGGTGTCGGCGACCACCGCGCACGCCGTCGTCCTGGTTTTCGTCAATCAGACCACCACGATCGGCGACAATCCGCCCAGCAACACCGCCTCGAGCGTGCGGGTAACCCTCGACAAGGTCCATGATCGATGGCTGATTTCACAGTTCGACCCGGTGTAAGTCGCGCGGCCGGCGCACTGATCATCGTGGCCGGCGGGCTATTCGGGTTCGGCGCGATCACCGCCCCGCAGTCCCGGGCCGACACGGTGGCCTATCTGGTCAACGTGACGATGCGGCCCGGCTACAACTTCGCTAACGCCGACGCCGCGCTGAGCTACGGGCACGGCATCTGCGAGAAAGTCGGCGGTTCCCGAAGCTATCCGGAGCTCGTCAACGACGTCGAAACCGACTTCAGCACCACCGACGAGTACCAGGCCAGCTATCTGATTAGTCAAGCGGTCAACGAGCTGTGTCCCGCGCTGATCTGGCAGCTCCGCCGCTCCGCGGCCACCTACCGTCCCGCGGTGCGGTGACGCGATGTGGCAGTCCGTGCGTGGGTGCCTGGCGGTGTCGCTGGCGGCCGGCGCTGCCGCGGCGATAGCCGTAGCGCACGCCGACAACTCACGTCTCAACAACAGCGTCGTCGCCAACATCTACACCGTTCAGCACCAGGCCGGGTGCACCAACGATGTCACCGTCAGTCCTCAGTTGCGGTTAGCGGCCCAATGGCACACCAACGATGTGCTGAACGATCACGATCTCGACGGCGACGTCGGCTCGGATGGGTCCACGCCGCAGTCCCGCGCGCTGGCCGCCGGGTTCCACGGCAAGGTGGCCGAAACTGTCGCGATCAACCCCGCGCTGGCGATCAGCGGCATCGAGATCCTCAACCAGTGGTATTACGACCCGACCGATTTCGCGATCATGTCCGACTGCGCCAACACCAGGATCGGGGTGTGGTCGGAGAGCAGTCTCAATCGCACCGTCGTGGTCGCCGTCTACGGCCAGCCGGGCTGATTCATTCTCTTCTGACCGGGGGACGCCGTGCGAGCGTCGGGGCCCGAGTCACCGGCTCGTCACGCGAGATTGCGCTCACGCAGGCGGTCACTCGATCTTTTGCCACCTGAGCGCACTTTCGCGACGTGGTCGCGACCCACCGGTCGACGCTGCGGATCGGACCGGGCGTCAGCCTGGGTAGTTTGCCGCGAACGTGCGCAGTTGTACGCCGACACGCCGGTGCGGGTGGCATTTTGCGCACGCTCCCGCAAAAAACGCTACAGGCGGGCCGCCAACTCGGTGCCCTGCTTGATCGCCCGCTTGGCGTCCAGTTCGGCGGCCAGCGCGGCGCCGCCGATGATGTGCGGGCGCACCCCCGCGGCGCGCAACCCGTCCTCGAGATCGCGCACGGAATCCTGGCCAGCGCAGATCACCACGTTGTCCACCGCCAGCAGCTGCGGGCGCTTGCGGTCCGGCCCGAAACTGATGTGCAGCCCGGCGTCGTCGATGCGCTCGTAGTTCACCCCGGAAAGCTGCTGCACCTTCTTGGCTTTCAACGAGGCGCGGTGCACCCAGCCGGACGTCTTGCCCAGCCGGGTGCCCTGTCGGCCCTTGCTGCGTTGCAGCAGATACACCTGCCGGGCCGGTTCGGCCGGTAACGGCGGCACCAGCGCGCCGCGGGCCTCCTGCGGGTCGGCCGCGCCCCACTCGGCCTTCCACTCCTTGAGGTTCAGGGTGGGGGAGGAGTCGGTGACCAGGAACTCGCTGACGTCGAATCCGACGCCGCCGGCGCCGATCACGGCCACGCTCTTGCCGACCGGCGCACCGGAAATCGCCTCTGCGTAGGACAGCACCTTGGGGTGCTCGATCCCGGGAATGTCCGGAATCCGTGGCGCCACCCCGGTGGCCAGCACCACCTCGTCGAACCCGGTCAGCTCCGGCACCTCGGCCCGGGTGTTCAGCCGCACGCTCACCCCGTGCCGCTCCAACATCCGGGTGTAGTAGCGGATTGTTTCGGCGAACTCCTCCTTGCCGGGAATACGCTTGGCCAAGTCGAATTGGCCGCCGATCACCGGTCCGGCCTCGAACAGGGTGACGGCATGGCCGCGCTGCGCGGCGCTCACCGCCGCCGACAGCCCGGCCGGGCCGGCGCCCACCACCGCCACGCTGCGGGACCGGCGGGTCGGGCTCAGCACCAGGGTGGTCTCCCGACCGGCGCGCGGATTGAGCAGACACGACACCTTCTTGTGCACGAACGCGTGATCCAAACACGCCTGATTGCAGGAGATACAGGTGTTGATCTCGTCGGCGCGGCCGGCGGCGGCCTTAACCACCCAGTCCGGGTCGGCCAGCATCGGGCGGGCCATCGAGATCAGCTGCACATGGGTGTCGGTCAGGATCTGTTCGGCGGCCTGCGGCATGTTGATCCGATTGGAGGCCACCACCGGGATGGTGACGTGTTCGGCGACCGCGCTGGAGATGTCGACGAACGCGCTGTTGGGCACCGACGTGACGATGGTCGGCACCCGCGCCTCGTGCCAGCCGAAACCGGAGTTGAGGATCGTGGCGCCGGCGGCCTCGACGTCGGTTGCCAGCGCCACGATTTCGTCCCAGCTCTGACCGTCGGGCACATAGTCGGCCAGCGACATCCGGTAGCAGATGATGAACTCGCCGCCGACGGCCGCGCGGGTGCGCCGCACGATCTCCACCGGAAACCGGCGGCGGTTTTCCGCGCTGCCACCCCAGCCGTCGCGGCGCTTGTTGGTGCGCGGTGCCAGGAACTGGTTGAGCAGATAGCCTTCGCTGCCCATGATCTCCACCCCGTCGTAGCCGGCGTCGGCGGCCAGCGACGCGGCGCGGGCGAAGTCGTCGATGGTGCGCTCCACGCCGCGCGCCGAGAGCCGGCGCGGCCGAAACGGCGTGATCGGCGACTTCACCGCCGACGCGCTGACCGAAAATGGATGGAAGGCATAGCGTCCCGCGTGTAGGACCTGCAGCAGGATCTTGCCGCCGGCCTCGTGCACGGCGTCGGTGATCCGCCGATGCCGCCGGGCATCGGCGGCGCTGATCATCTGGGACGCGAACGGCAGCAGCCAACCCGCACGGTTGGGCGCATACCCGCCGGTGATAATCAGCCCGACACCACCCCGAGCGCGTTCGGCGAAATACGCGGCTAGCGCCTCGATGTCGCCGGCGCGGTCTTCCAGCCCGGTGTGCATCGACCCCATCACCACCCGGTTGCGCAGTGTGGTGAAACCAAGATCCAATGGGGACAACAGGGTTGGGTACTCAGATGTCACAACGCCGCCTTGATTTCGTCGAGCCAGTCGATCGCGCTTTCCTCAGCGCGGATACCGCCCCGCAGCACCAGGTACTGATGCAGGGCGGCGCCGGAAAGTGCGTCGGGGTCGGGGAACTGGCGCTTTTCCAGCGCCCGGTACAGGTCTAGCCGCTCGGCGCGCTCGGTGCGCAACGCCGCGGCCTGGGCGCGCACCGCCTCGGCGTCCCCGTAGCAGGCGGCGCGCACCTTGACCGCGAGATCTCGCAGCGGCGCGTCGACCACCGCGTTGCCGCGCCCGGCCAGTGGCTCGGCGATCCAGCGGGCCAACTCGGCGCGCCCGACCTCGGACACCGTGTACACCTTCTTGTCCGGTCGCCCCTGCTGCGTCACCGGGGTGACGTGCACCCAGCCGTCGTTCTCCATGGCCCGCAGCGTGCGATAGATCTGCTGGTGGGTGGCGCTCCAGAAATAACCGATCGAACGGTCGAACCGGTGCGCCAGCTCGTAGCCCGAGCCGGACTGTTCGCACAGCGACACCAGGATCGCGTGGGGCAGCGCCATCTCGGCAGCATAGGGGTGACCGCAGGTCCTATGCAACTAGTTGCACTGCACCTGCGCGCATAGTCCGCAAAACGACCGTGGCCCGGTAGAAGCGGGGTATCTGCAACGGTTAGTATCAGCAACCAATGCGGCAGCATTGAGGGGTGGATACGCCCCCAAACAGGACATGGAGGAGACCTTCGTGACGTACACGATCGCCGAGCCCTGCGTCGACGTCAAAGACAAGGCATGCATCGAGGAGTGCCCGGTCGACTGCATCTACGAGGGTGCGCGGATGCTGTACATCCACCCCGACGAGTGCGTGGACTGCGGCGCCTGCGAGCCGGTCTGCCCGGTCGAGGCCATCTTCTACGAGGACGACGTCCCCGATCAGTGGAGCGACTACACCCAGCTCAACGCCGACTTCTTCACCGAACTCGGCTCGCCGGGCGGTGCCTCCAAGGTCGGGATGACCGAGAACGACCCGCAGGTCGTCAAGGATCTGCCGCCGCAAGGCGAGGACGCCTGAGCAGCTTGGTGAACCGCCGGCCGGTGTCGGCGGCATTGCCGGAGTTTCCCTGGGACACCCTGGCCGACGCGACCGCGCTGGCCCGGTCCCATCCCGACGGCATCGTCGACCTGTCCGTCGGCACCCCGGTCGACCCGGTCGCGCCGGTCATCCGCGACGCGCTCGCCGCGGCCAGCGCCGCCTCGGGCTATCCGGCCACCGCGGGCACCCCGGCGCTGCGGCAGGCGGCGGTCTCGGCCTTGGACCGCCGGTACGGCATCACCGGGCTCACCGAGGCGGCAGTGCTACCGGTGATCGGCACCAAGGAGCTCATCGCCTGGCTGCCCACCCTGCTCGGGTTGGGCGCCGACGACGTCGTCGTGGTGCCGGAGCTGGCGTACCCGACCTACGAGGTGGGGGCCCGGCTGGCCGGAACGCAGGTGCTGCGCGCCGACGCGCCGAGCCAGCCGGCGGCCCTGGTGTACCTGAACTCGCCGAGCAACCCGACCGGGCGGGTGCTGGACGTCGAGCAGCTGCGCGCGGCGGTCGCCGCCGCCCGCGACCGCGGCGCGCTGGTGGTCTCCGACGAGTGCTACCTGGGGCTGGGCTGGGACACCACGCCGGTGTCGGTGCTGCACCCGTCGGTCTGCGGCGGCGACCACCGCGGGCTGTTGGCCGTGCATTCGCTGTCGAAGAGTTCGTCGCTGGCCGGGTACCGCGCCGGCTTCGTCGCGGGGGATCCGCACCTGGTCGCCGAGCTGCTGGCGGTGCGCAAGCACGCCGGGATGATGGTGCCCACTCCCGTGCAGGCGGCCATGGTCGCCGCGCTGGACGACGACGCCCACGAGCGCGAGCAGCGGGACCGCTACGCGCGCCGCCGCGCGGTGCTGCTGCCGGCGCTGCGGGCGGCCGGGTTTGCCGTCGAGCACTCCGAAGCGGGGCTGTACCTGTGGGCGACCCGGGGCGAGGCGTGCCGTGACACGGCCGGGTGGCTGGCGCAGCGCGGCATTCTGGTGGCCCCCGGCGAGTTTTACGGCCCCGGCGGCGCCGGGCATGTGCGGGTGGCGCTCACCGCCACCGACGAGCGGATCGCCGCCGCGGCGCGTCGGCTGGCGGCGCACGACGGTTAGCCCAGCTCCGCGCCGACCGATAGGATGACCGGTGAAACCCGGTGGTCGTTGAGGTGAGTTGCAAAGCGTGAATCCGTCTCCGCACGTCATTCCGCTGTCCGCCTCATTACGTCGCCGCATCGAAATTTCCAAACGGTTCAGCGGCGAAACCCTGCCGGCCGTCGCCTTGCTGATCGCCACCGTGGCCGCGGTGGTCTGGGCCAACCTCAGCGCCAGCTATGACGGACTTTGGCACACCGAGCTGGGCGTCCTCGCCGGCCCGCTGCACCTGGCGTTACCGCTGGTCGAATGGGTCAACGAAGGCCTGATGGCGGTGTTCTTCTTCGCGATCGGGCTGGAGGTTCGCCGCGAGTTCGCCGTCGGGGAGCTGCGGGATCGGGAGCAAGCCATGCTGCCGGTGGTGGCGGCGGTGGGCGGCCTGGTGCTGCCCGCGGTGCTGTACATGGCGCTCAACTGGGGCACCGGTGCGGTAAACGGTTGGGGGGTGGTGATTTCCACCGACACCGCGTTCGCGCTGGGGGTGCTGGCGCTGGTCGGGCCGAAGAACGCGCCGCGGTTGCGCGTCTTCATCCTGACCTTGGCCGTGGTCGACGACATCGCCGCGCTGCTGGTGATCGCCGGGGTTTACACCCAACGCCTGGATCTGCTGGCCCTGGCGGTGGCCGCCGTCGCGCTGGCCGGGATCTGGGTGTTGCGGCACTACCGGGTGTGGCGGGTGACGCCGTATCTGGTGGTCGGTGTCGGGGCCTGGATCGCCGTGCTGGAATCGGGGATTCACGCCACCCTGGCCGGTGTCCTGGTCGCGCTGCTGATCCCGGTCTATCCGCCCCGCGACCGCGACGTGGCCGGCGCCACCGCGTTCGCGCACCTCTACCAGCAGGCGCCGGAGGCGCGCAGCGCCCGGTACGCGCGGATGAGCCTGGCCCACGCCGTGCCGTTGAACCAGCGGCTGTCGGACCTGCTCGCGCCGTACGTGAACTACGTTGTGGTGCCGGTCTTCGCGTTGGCGAATGCCGGGGTATCGCTGTCTGGGGCGGGGATTCGAGGGTCGGTCACCTCCGCCATCACCTGGGGCGTCGTGCTGGGCCTGGTGGTCGGCAAACTGATCGGCATCGCCGGGGCGGCGCAGCTGGTGATGTACTTCGTTCCGGCGGCGCGGGCGCCGGGGCTGGACTTCCCGCGCATCGCCGGGGTGGGCGCCGTCTCGGGGATCGGCTTCACCATCTCGCTGCTGGTCGCCGATCTGGCATTCGCCGACCGAGTGGCCAAAGACGACGCCCGCACCGGTGTGCTGTTGGCCTCGCTACTGGCGTTTGGGTTGGCGTGGCTGGTGTTTCGGCTCGGTGAACGCGTCAAGCCGCTGCCCACCCCGGCCGGTCTCACCCTGCAACGGCCCATCCAGCGCGGCCGGGACCACATCCGTGGGGACGCCGCCGCGGCGACGGCCCTGGTGGTGTACGCGGCGATGGACGACACCTACCGCAAGCGCACCGCGGTGCTGCTGTCCGACGTGCGCCGCCGGATGGGCGACGCGGTGTGTGTGGTGTTCCGGCACCACACCTACGATGACGACACCGCGACGGCGGCGTTGGCGCTGGAAGCCGCCGCCGACCAACGACGGTTCTGGCCCATGCACGACGCGCTGGTCGCGCACCGCGGCGACCTGGACGAGGCGGCGCTGACCGACCTCGCCGAGCGCACCGACGTGGACGCCCGCCGGTTTTTGCACGATGTCACCGCCGGAGTCGGGTTGGCGCGCATCGAGGACGACGACATCGACGCCGCCGCGGCCGGGCTGCCGGACACGCCGGTGCTGTACCTGAACGGCAGCCGCTTCGAGGACACCCCGAACTCGCTCAACGTGATCTGGGAGGCCCGGGCGCAACAGTCCTGACCTGGCGCCGGGCGGCCACTTATCGCACGCTTTTTCGCCAAACGCGTGCAATAACTGGCCACTGGGCGACAAGGATGGGCGGTTATGACATCCTCGTCGGCCCAGCCGCGCATCCCGGTCGCGATCAGCGACGTCGTCAAGCGCGTCTTCCTCGGCAAACCGCTGATCACCGAGGAGTTGAAATCCGAGCGGTTGTCCAACCCGGTCGCGCTGGGCGCGCTGTCACCCGACGCCATCTCATCGACCGCATACGGCCCCGAGCAGATCATGATCGAGCTGTTGCCGCATGCCGGGCTGGCCGCGTTCGCGCTGCTGCTGCCGATCACCGGGGTCATCTTGCTGATCCTGGTGTTGGTGGCCGCCTCCTACCGGCAGGTCGTCATCGCCTACACCCGAGCCGGCGGCTCCTATGTGGTGGCGCGGGAGAACTTCGGGCCCCGCGTCGCCCAGGTTGCCGCCGCGGCCCTGTTGATCGATTACGTGGTCACCGTGGCGGTGCAGGCGGCGGCGGGCACGGTGGCGGTGGTGTCGGCGCTGACGGCGCTGGGTCCCTACAGCCTGGAAATCACCGTGGCGGTGGTGCTGCTGATCTGCTACGCCAACTTGCGCGGATTGCGGGAAGCGGGGCTGCCGTTCGCGGTGT
Source organism: Mycobacterium sp. pUA109 (assembly GCF_041287095.1). Classification (NCBI taxonomy): domain Bacteria; kingdom Bacillati; phylum Actinomycetota; class Actinomycetes; order Mycobacteriales; family Mycobacteriaceae; genus Mycobacterium; species Mycobacterium sp. pUA109. The sequence continues at coordinate 68,318 of NZ_JBGGKS010000018.1, forward strand.
CCACCTATTCCTTCGTGGTCATGATCGCGCTGGTCATCGTCGTCGGGGTGACGCGCAGCGTGTTCGGCGGCTTGCCGACCTACGACCCCGAGCACATCGCCGGGGCGGTGCCGGTGCATCAGGGCGGCGGGCTGGTGATGGGCGCGACGATCCTGGTGCTGCTGCGGGCGTTCGCCAACGGGGGCTCGTCGCTGACCGGGGTCGAGGCGATCTCCAACACCGTCAACGTCTTCCGGAAACCGGAAGGCCTCAACGCCCGCCGGGTGCTCACCGCAATGGCCTGCATCCTCGGGTTTCTGCTGGCTGGTGTCGCCTATCTGGCCCACGTCACCCACGCCACCCCGTACATCGACGAATACCCGTCGATGCTCTCGGAGATCGCCCGCGCGGTGTTCGGCCACGGGATCCTCGGCAACGTGCTGTACGTCCTGGTCCAGGCGTCGACGGCGGCCATCTTGTTCACCGGCGCCAACACCAGCTTCAACGGGTTCCCGGCGCTGGCCAACTTTGTCGCCGAGGACCGTTTCCTGCCCCGGCAGCTGACCAAACGCGGCTACCGCCTGGTGTTCTCCAACGGCATCATCGTGCTCACCGCACTGTCGGTGGCGTTGCTGGTGGTCACGGGTGGTTCGGTGAACGCGCTGGTGCCGTTCTACGCAATCGGTGTGTTCACCGGATTCGCGATGGCCGGGTACGGGATGACCAAGCACCATCTCACCCACCGTCAGCGCGGCTGGCGGCACAAGCTGGCGATCAACTTCTCCGCGGGCATCTTGTCGACAATCATCGTGGGGATCTTCGCGGTGGCGAAGTTCACCGAGGGCGCCTGGCTGGTGGTGGTGGTCTTCCCGCTGCTGGTGTTCGCGTTGACCCGGCTGAACCGCGAATACCGCGCCGAGGCCGCCATTCTGGAGATGTTCCGCACCGACCGCCCGGAGCTGACCAAATATGCCCGCCACCGGGTGTTTGTCCTCGTGAACGCCGTCGATCTGGCGGTGCTCGAGGCGCTGCGCTACGGGCGGGGGCTGCGGGCCGACGAACTGATCGCGGTGCATTTGATGGTCGACGCGTCCCACGCGGCGCTGTTGCGCAAGCGCTGGGATCATTTCGGGCTGGACACCCGGTTGCGTGTCGTCGACTGCCCCGATCGGCAAATCACCAGGGCTGCCCAAGAACTTGTCGCTCGGGCGCTGAAGGAGCACCCGGACACCAACGTGACGGTGCTGCTGCCGCGTCGGACCTACGCGCCGTTGCTGGGTCGGTTGCTGCACGACCGCACCGCGGACAAGATCGCCCGCGCCATCAGCCGGATCCCCGACGCGGCGGCGACCATCGTCCCCTACGACGTGCAGTCGCGGATCGCGCAGGCGTATCCGGACATGTTCGAGCAGCGGGTGGCGCGTGAAGTCGCCAAGATCCAGGCCCGGATTTCCCGCAGTGAACAGCAGAGCGTCCAAGCCTACGAGCACCCGGAGCGTTCCTCGGCGGTGATCGCGGTGGAGGGCCTGATCCCGGGCCGGCGAGCCACCATTGAGGGGCGGGTCAGCCAGGTCGAGGACATCACCAAGCGGCGACGAACGTTCCGGTGGATCGTGGTCGGCGACGACAGCGGGGACGTGCGGGTCATGTTGCAGCCCGGCTACGGCGCCGATATCGCCCCGGGGCAACTGCTGCGGATCACCGGGAAGGCGCGCCAACGTGGCAACGGCCCGCTGTCGATGGTCGACGCCGCCTACCACGTGCTCGATTAGCCCCGGGCGGCAGACCGGGCCAGACGTTGAGATTGCGTGTAGGGTCGTGGTTTTCGGAAATTCGCGACCACCGGCGCAATCTCAACACGCTACGGCCGGGGCCGCAGCAGCAGGGTGGCCAGCACGCTGATCGCCGCGGTCGCGGCGAGGTAACCGCAGGCATACCAGGGGCGTTGGTGGTCGGCGGCCACCAACGCCGTCAGCACCAGCGGGGTCAGCCCGGACGCGTACACCCCGGAGAGCTGGTAGACCGTCGACAGCCCGGTGTACCGGGTCCGGGTCGGGAACAGCGACGCGTACAGGGTGCCTTGCGCCCCGTAGAACCAGGCGTGGATCACCCCGAACGCCACCACCATGCCGACCGCATACAAGGTGATGCTGCCGGTGTGAAACAGCGCGAAGCAGGGGAACACCGCTAATCCGTAGGCGGCGATACCGCTGGCGTACACCGCCGCGGCGCCGAAACGATCGGTCAACATCCCCGACAGCGGCAGCAGCACCGCCATCACCAGGGCGGCGACGGTCACCGCCACCAATACCGGCACCTTGCCCAGCTGCAGCGTCGCGGTGGCGTAGGAGATGGTGAACACGCCCCAGGTGTTGAACGCGGTGCCTTCGGCCCAGCGGGACAGCAGGCCCAGCAGCGTGTTGCGCAACGTCGGCGGCCGGAAGATCTCCCGCAGCGGCACCGCGGACCGCTGGTCTTGGTGGCGGATCCGCTCGAAGGCGGGTGTCTCGGTCACCCGTAACCGCACCAGCACGCCGACGATCACCAGCACAATGCTGAAGGCGAATGCCAGCCGCCACCCGTAGGCGTCGAACGCGTCCGGCGGCAGCGCCAGCTGCAGCAGCACGAATACCCCGGTGCCCAGCGCGAGTCCGAGCGCCAGTCCGATCTGCGGAATGCTGCCGAACACGCCACGACGGCGCCGGGGGCTGTGCTCGACGGCCAGCAGGACCGCGCCGGCCCACTCGCCGCCGAGCGCGAACCCCTGGATGATCCGCAGCACCAGCAGCAGGATTGGGGCCGCGACCCCGATCTGGGCGGCGGTGGGTAGCGCACCCATCAGCGCCGTCGCGCCGCCCATCAGGACCATGGTCAGCGCCAGCGTCTTTTTGCGGCCGATGCGATCACCGACGTGGCCGAACACGAACCCGCCGATCGGGCGGACCAGGAACCCGACGGCGAAGGTGGCGAACGCCAGCATGGTGCCGACGAACGAGCTGCGAGCCGGGAAGAACGCGTGGTTGAACACGATGCTGGCGGCGGTGGCGTAGAGGAAGAAGTCGTACCACTCGATGGTGGTACCGAGCAGGCTGGCCACCAGCGATGTCCGCAGCGTCGTTGCCGACGTCTCGTCGGCGGTGCCGGTGTAATCGGGGAGGGTGGCGACGGGTGCAGACGAAACCATCTGACCAGTAAGCGGTATCGCGGTGCGTCCGGCCAGGGTTACGCGCACCACGATTGCAGCGTGCCGCGCGAGCAGACGCAAAAGCCCCCAAATCGGCGGGGATTTGGGGGCTTTTACGTCTGCTCGCGGGTACTAGGCGACACCCTTGCGGCGCAGGATCGGCAGCACGCCTTCGGCGAACCAGTACGCCTCCTCCAGATGCGGGTAACCGGACAGGATGAACTCGTCGAATCCCAGCGAGTAGTACTCCCAGATCAGGTTCGCGACTTCCTCGTGGCTGCCCACCAGCGCGGTGCCAGCACCACCGCGGACCAGACCCACCCCCGCCCACAGGTTCGGGTAGATCTCCAGCTTGTCGACGCGGCCGCCGTGCAACGCGGTCATCCGGCGCTGCCCCTCGGACTCCGAGCGCGCGTGCAGCGCGGTGGCTTTCGCGATCTGCTCCGGGCTTAACTCTGCGACCAGTTCGTCGGCGACCGCCCACGCCGCCGCCGACGTGTCGCGGCTGATGGTGTGCAGCCGGATGCCGAACCGGATGTCGCGGCCGCGGGCGGCGGCCAGGGCACGCACCTTCTCGATCTTGGCGGCGGCCGCCTGCGGGGGCTCCCCCCAGGTCAGATAGACGTCGACGAACTCGGCCGCGACCGGCAAGGCGGCCGCCGAGGAGCCACCAAAGTAGATGCCGGGCAGCGGATCCGGTGGCGCCGACACCCGCGCGTCCTGAACTCGGTAGTGCTCGCCGGTGAAGTCCACCGATTCTTGTGCCCAGATCGAGGTGACGATCCGCAGGAACTCGGCGGTGCGGGCATAGCGCTCGTCGTGGCCGAGCCAGTCACCGAAGCGGCGCTGTTCGGTGTCGTCACCGCCGCTGACGACGTTGAGCAATACCCGGCCTTCGGAGAACCGTTGCAGGGTGGCGGTTTGCTGCGCCGCCAGCGTCGGCGGCACCAGCCCGGGCCGGAACGCCACCAAGAACTTGAGCCGCTCGGTTTCGGCTAGCAGCGCCGACGCGGTCAACCAGGCGTCCTCGCACCAGGTTCCGGTGGGGGTCAACACGCCCTCGTAGCCGAGGCGGTCCGCCGCGCGGGCTATTTCGGCCAGGTAGCGGCGACTGGGCTCGCGGTACCCGTCCGGAATGGTGTGGTGGGTTGAGGCGTGTGAAGCACCGACGATCGAGCGGCTGTCGCCGTTGGTGGGCAGGAACCAGAAAAACTTGGCGGTCACGAACGTCCTATCGGTAGTGGATCAACGGGATTCCGGGGCGTTATCGAAGCGGCGGTCCACCCAGTCGGCAAACCGTGGTGCGGACTGGATCTGGCCGGAGGACGCCAACAACTCGGTCAGGCGCTGCTCCGCCGCGACCACGGTGTCGTCCAGCGGGATCGGCTGCCGCAGGGTGCGGCCCTGGGCGACGGTCGCGACGGCGAGATCGATGCCGGCGGACTGGGCGTATTTCGCGGCCCACTCCTGGGGATGTTCGCGCGCCCAGACCGCGGCCTTGGCGTAGCGCGCCACCAGGTCAGCCAGGGCGGTGTTGCGTTTCGGGTCGGCCAGCGCCTGGTCGGACGCGATGCCGAACGAGTACTTGTGTTTACGCGCGACGAGTCCACGCACCGGCAGCTGCTGCTCGGCTTGGGCGGTATAGGGATCCCACACCGCCCACGCGTCGACCTGGCCGTTGCGGAAACCCGACAACGCGTCGGCGGGCTGCAGAAACACCAGGTGGACGTCGTCGGGTTTCAAACCGACCTTGTCCAGCTGGTCCAGCACGTTGGCGTGCGCCGAACTACCCTTGGCCAGCGCGATGGTCTTGCCGCGCAAATCGGCGACGGATCCGATCGCCGAATCGGTGTGCACCAAGATCTGGTCACCGGGCCCGCCGCCGTCAAATGCGGTGACCACCTTGATCCGGGCGTTGGCAACGGCGCCGAATATCGGCGGGGTGTCCCCGGTGACCGAGAAGTCGATCTTGCCGGCGGTGGCGGCCTCGACCATCGGCGGCCCGGAGGAAAACGTGGAGAAGGTGACCTTGTACGGCAGGCCGTCGAGCGCGCCGGCGGCGCGCAGTATCGCCTCGGTGCCCACGCTCTTTTGATCGCCCACGTTCAAGGTCAGACCGGCCAACTCCGACAGCGGCACCGCGGACGGGGCCGGCTGGGGCCCGGTGCCATGCTGGCGGGAGACACACGCCGCTAACAGCAGGGCGGCGACGGCCACAAGAACTGCCGGATAACGTCGTCGCGTCATCGATCTCCTTAAATCCGCACGCCGAGCTGGTCGAGCAGCACGGCGCGGTAGTGGTCGGTCCTGGCCAGCGGATCGCCCGGTGGCCGGCGCGGGTCGGTGATGTCGAGTTCATGCACGACCCGTCCGGCGTCGAGCACCAGCACCCGGTCGGCCAGCGCGACCGCCTCATCGACGTCGTGGGTGACCAGCAACACCCCGAAACCGTGTCTGCTCCACAGCTGCAACAGCAGGGTGTGCATGCTCAGCCGGGTCAGCGCGTCCAGCGCACCGAATGGTTCGTCGAGCAGCAGCAGTTCGGGTTCGGCCACCAGGGCGCGGGCCAGCGAAACGCGTTGTGCCTGACCGCCGGACAAGGTGAGCGGCCACGAGTCGGCGCGGTCGGCTAAGCCGACATCCCGCAGCGCCCCGTCGGCCCGGGCAACGACCTCGGCGCGGGCAAGCCGGCTGCGGGTCAAGCCGTAGCCGACGTTGGTGCGCACTTTGCGCCACGGGAACAGCCGCGGCTCCTGAAATGCCAGCGCGGGCGGGCTAGCGACGACGCGCTCGCCGGTATGGTCTCCCGACAGCCCAGCCAGTACCCGCAACACCGTTGACTTACCGGATCCGCTGCGGCCCAGCAGTGCGACGATTTCGCCGCGACCGATCCGCAGCGACACATCGTCGAGCACGTGGTGCTCGCCGTACCACTTATGCACCTGGCGCAGCTCCGCGGCAACGGTGGTGGCGCGGACGTCGGAATGTTCGGCGGTCACGGTCATGATCGGTACCTCACTGCTCGGCGTTCCAGGACCCGCACGATCGCGTCGGTGATGATGCCGAGCAGGGCGTAGACGATCAGCCCGAAGATGATCACGTCGATGCGCAGGAAGTCGCGTGCATTGTTGATCAGATAGCCGACCCCCTTGTCGGCGTTGATCTGCTCGGCGACGATCAGCGTCAGCCAGGCAGCGGCCAACGATTGGCGCAGCCCCACCAGCACCTGGGGTGTCGCGCTGGGAATGATAATGGTTGTCAGCCGCTGCCAGAACGAAAAGCCCAGCACCCGAGCGGTTTCAAACAGCTTGGGGTCGACCTGCCGGATCGCGGAGAACGTGTTCAGGTACAGCGGGAAGATCACGCCGAGTGCCACCAGCAGCACCTTGGGCAGCTCGCCGATGCCGAACCACAGGATGAACAGCGGGATCAGGCCCAGGTGCGGCAGCGCGCGGATCATCTGCAGCGGGGGGTCGGCGACGGCTTCGAACCACGATGAGAGCCCCACGGCGATACCGAGTCCGGTGCCGATCAGGCCGCCCAGCAGCAGGCCCTCGGCCACCCGGGCCCCCGATACCCGCAGCGCGTCGGCCAGCTGCCCGTCGCGCAGCAGCTCCCAGCCGGCCTCCGCGATCAGTGACGGCGCCGGCAGCACATTCTGCGGGATCACGCCGACTGCGCTGCCCAGTTGCCACAGCACGAGCAGCGCCAGCGGCGAGGCGACCCGCATCGCCGCCCAAGCCGAGCGTGGCCGCGTCGGCGATGCCAACGGCAGGATGCTGGACTGGCTCACAGGTTGGGTAATCCTCTTGCTGGTTTGGGCAGACGTGGTCGCGCCGGCAACACTGCGGCACAGTCGTGTGCGACGGTAGAACCACGTCCGCGACCGAACAATGGTTTGAATTGCGGTGAACGAAACCGCTGTTACCGTGTGCCCTGACCAACATGCTCGGTGACGCAGCGCAGGAATGCTCGGCAGGCCGCCGAGCCGGTGCCGCCCGGCGTCACCAGGTGAACCTGCCGATGCAGGTCGGCGCCCCGCAGCGGCAGAATGGCCAAATCCGGATCACCGTCGGCACGCGACCGGGCGACGGACTCCGGCAACAGCGCCACCCCGAGATCCTTGCGAGCGAACTGGATGACCTCTTCGACGCGGGTGACTTCGAAGGCGACCCGTCGCGGCAGCTGGGTGAATCCGCGGTCGGTTTCGTGGCGGAGCCCGTAGCCGGGCGGAAAGTCGATGAACGGCAGGTCCGCAAGCTCCCGCAGCGACACCGACGATTTGGCCGCCAGCGGCTGCTGGGCCGACAAGACCGCGACCAGCGGCTCGACGAACAATGGGATAAAGACGAGCTGGCCAGCGGCGACGGCGTTTGACCCGACGATCGCGACATCGAGTTTGCGGTCCCGGATGGCGTTAACCAGCAGGTCGCTGCCGCCGCTGCGCAACGTCACCCGGACGTCGGGATAGCGGGCGTGAAACGTCGCCATCAGGGCGGCGACATCCAGATTCTCGGAGGGCACCTCCATGATGCCCACCGTGAGGCGACCCGCGATGACTCCGCTCATCGCCTGCGCATCGATCTTGATCTGGTCCACGCCGGCGAGCACCTGCTGGAACAGCGGCAGCAGCGCCTCGCCGGCGGAAGTCAACGAAACCGTCCGCGTGGTGCGTTCGAACAGTTGGACGCCGAGCTCGTCTTCGAGTTTGCGCACTTGCTGACTCAACGCCGACTGCACGATGAACAGGCTCTCGGCGGCTTTGGTGAAGCTCTGCACGTCCGCCAACGCGATCACGTACCGGAGCTGCTGAAGATTCATGATTGTTCACTCTCGATGATTAATCGGATCATATCTATGCGTTGGACCGGTAGGTCGATGGGGCACAGAATGGCTGGCGTGTCTCCAACGCCGCCGCCGGTCGCCGCGGTACCCGTGCGTGCGCAGCGCCACCTGGACAGCCACGACTGCTCGACGGCGGCCGTGCGCGATCGGATCACCGCGGAATTCGACGCGCTGCCGTTCCTCGGGACGCTCACCTGCTCGACCGACACGGCTGTCGCGGGCGCGGTCGAAGAACTGGTGCTGCGTTACACCGTTGGCCGGTCGGGAATCGCCGACAGCGGATGGCTGAAACTGTGCTTCCGCTACTACTCGGACTGGGACCTGCAGACCGCCGACCCACGCGGGCGGGACTTTGCCTCTGCGCGCCTGATCAACCGGACACGGCTCGGCGCGGCCTCGGGCGACGATGCGGGCAGCGCGCCGCGCCTGGAGACCCGCTATGACGTTAAGGGCGGCGAGCGCCCCTTTCAAAAGTCGATCCTGGTGCACACGATCGACGGATTCCTGGCACCGGGCGACGTCATCGAAATCCGGCTGGGCGACCGCCGTTTCGGCGGACCCGGCACCAGGATCCAGACGTTCGTCGAGGATGAGTTCGAGATCCGGCTCTTCGTGGACGCGCTGGGGACCTCACGGATGGCCTATGCCGCCGGCTGCCGGCTGGCGATAACCCCCGGGCCGCCGCAGCGTCTCGTCGTCCATGGACCCCGACTCACCAGCGGGCAGCACCCCGACGTCGCGCTGCGCGCGCACCTTCAGGACCGATGGGGCAACGCCTGCCGCGACATCCCGGCGACGCTGCGGGCTTCGGCGGATGGCGTAACGCTGGCGACCGCCCGCACACCCGACCAAGGGTGGACCAGCGCCACGCTCGTCGTTCCGGCCCGGACCGCCCGAATCGACGTTGCCGTCGAGTCCGACCCGCAGGTGTGCGAACCCGCGGTCTGCCATCTCGACGTCAACCCCGACTTTCCAGCACCGCGAGCCTATTTCGCCGACCTGCACGTGCATTCCAACGACACCGTCGGCACCCAGAGCACCGACTGGAATCTCGCCTTCGGCCGCGACATCGGTGCACTCGACGTGCTGGGCTACACCGCCAACGACTTCCAGATCACCGACACGGCGTGGGCGCAGGTGGTTGCTACCTGCCGCCGTGCCTCGCAGGACGGTCGCTTTGTCTGCTACCCGGGGGTCGAGTGGTGCGGCACCGCCGGTGCCGGTGGCGACCACAACGTGGTCTTCCTCGGCGAGGCCACCACGATCGCGCGTTCGTTGGAATGGCACCAGGACATGTCCAGCAGCGTTCCGGTCCCCGAGACGTGGCCGATCACCCGGTTGTACGCGGCCTACGACAAGGACCCCGAATCGTACCTGCTGATCCCGCATGTGGGCGGCCGACGCGCGACGCCGGACTGGCATCACCCGGAACTCGAGCGGCTGATCGAAGTGCACTCCGCCTGGGGGAGCAGCCCGTGGTTTCTCGAGGACGCGCTGGCGCGCGGGCTACGCCTGGGCGCCAGCGCCGCCAGCGATGAGCACCGCGGCCGGCCCGGCAGCGGCGCACCCGGCGCCAATATCTTCGGCGGGTTCGGCGGTGTCACCGGTGTGCTCGCGCCCGCACTCACTGCCCACGACGTCGGCCGCGCGCTGCGAGCACGCCGCACCTGGGCGACCACCGGGGCTCGTGCCGTCGCGCTGCTGCGTTCGCGCGACAACTGGATGGGCGATGATATCGTCACCGGCGCAGCCGAACTGGATGCCGAGTACGCCCTGTACGGCACCAGTGGTTGGGAGCAGCTGCAGATCCTCGATACCCGCGGAGCAGTGTGGCGGCGGGATTTCGGTGCCGAAGTCGGCCTGTCCGATGCGCTGGTCCGCGTTCGCTGGGGCGGGGCCCGGCACCGGGATCGTTATCGCTGGGCCACCTGGGTCGGCAGCCTGCGGGTCACCGGAACCCGCGTCGAGGAGGCGACACCCTGGGCAGCGACACATCCCGAACAGCATTTTGACATCGGCGGCGCCGAAACCAGCTGGCGTACCACCACCTATGGCTCCGACATCGGCCTGGTGCTCCGGCTTGGTGACCTCGCGCGGGCGCGTTTCGACCTGGAAACCACGGTGCTCGAAGACGACCGGCGCGCCCAGGTGGCGGTGGCCGGCGCCGAGTTGATCGACCACGGCCACCGCGAAATCGAGATGGGCGGCCTGAACCTGAAACTGCGGCTGGAACGCATCGCCGATCCGGCGGCGCTGCCGGTCACCGTGACCGGCGGGCTAAACCTTGCGTTGCCCATCGGACACAGCGCCACGTACTTGCGGGCACAGCAATCCGACGGGCATCAAGTCTGGACCAGCCCGCTGTTCGTCCACCGCCTCGGTGCGGAATAACCGATGCCGAACGATTCGTACGCCATCCCGCGTGTCGGCTGTCCGGGCCGGGCACCGACGGCGCGCGTCTAGTTCGCGCGCCGTCGTCGAATCGTCTGGTCATCCATGCGCCGAAATCCCCGGGGAGACAATGTGCCGCACCGCCTGATCACCACCATCGCCCTGACCTTGGGCATTTTGTTGGGACTCACCGCGACCGGATGCGGGAATCCGGCGTCGAAAACCTCGGGCGTCACCCTGCGCCTGGGCTATCTGACCAGAATCACCCACGCCTCGGCCTTGGTGGCGATCGAGAAGGGGTACTTCGGCAACAACCTCGGCGCGGACGTCGACCTGAATGTGCAGCCGTTTAGCCGAGGGACAGACGAAGTGACCGCCCTGCTCGCCGGGCGGCTCGACGCCGCCTATGTCGGTCCCAACCCGGCCATCAACGCGTGGCAGAAGTCGGGCGGCACCGTCAAGATCATCTCCGGTTCGGCGACCGGTGGCACCGCACTGGTCGTCAAACCGGGAATCGTCACCGCTTCAGACCTCCGCGGCAAGACGGTGGCCGACCCCGCGCTCGGCGGCACCCAGGATGTGAGCCTGCGTCACTGGCTCGCCGAACACGGGCTCACCACCAACACCCAAGGCGGCGGGGACGTCTCCATCAAACCGACCACCCCCGAGTCCGCTTACCTGCAGCTGTTCCAGACGAACCAGATTGCCGGGGCGCTGGTCTCCGCGCCCTACGACGTGGAGCTACTCCAGGCGGGCGGAACGCGGCTATGGTCGGACCCGGGCACTATCACCGTCTTGGTGGCGCGGCAGGAGTTTCTCGACGCCCACCCCGACGCGGTCCGAGGACTGTTGCGCGGCCAGGTCGCCGCCGACGACCTCATCCACAATGATCGTGACGGGGCGGCGCAGGCCGCCAATGCCGCCCTAGCCAAGGCGCTGGGCACCGGATTGGAGCCCGACATCGTGACGGCCTCCTTCCAGGAGACCGTGTTCACCAACGACCCGAACACCGTGTCACTGAGCGACCAGGCGAGCAAGGCGGTAGCGCTGGGTCTGCTGGAACCGCTGAGCCTGCAGGGCATCTTCGACGGCCGCTTGCTGAACGAAGTCCTGCGCGCTTCGGGCAAACCGGAGGTGCCCGAATGACCGGTATCGCACGCCCGCTGCCGGTTGCGGTGCAAGACCCGACGGCCGCGGCGATCGCGGTTCGGTTGATCGATGTCGGCAAGAGCTACCGGGCGGGACGTTCGGCGGTCGCTGCGATCGAGCACATCTCGCTCAATGTCGGTGTCGGCGAGTTCGTCTGTCTGGTTGGGCCGTCGGGGTGCGGGAAGAGCACCTTGCTGTCGCTGGTGGCCGGGCTGGATCGGCCCACCTCAGGACGCGTCGATACCGACGGCCGTCGGGTCGCGATGATGTTTCAAGAACCCGCGCTGTTCCCCTGGTTGACCGCGGCCGAAAACGTCGAACTTCCGCTGCGGGCGCGCCGGGTGCCCAAGCGGCAGCGGCGCCGACGTGCGGTGGATCTGCTCGACACGGTGGGCCTGTCCGAATTCGCCGACAAGCGCCCCCATCAGCTGTCCGGGGGGATGCGCCAACGCGTCGCGCTGGCGCGGGCGCTCGCCCAAGACGCGGACGTGCTGGTGATGGATGAGCCGTTCGGTGCGCTGGATGCGATCACCCGCGATCTGCTGCATGGGGAGCTCGAACGAATCTGCCAGGAGCGACACCTGACCGTGCTGTTTGTGACCCACAATGTGCGCGAAGCCGCCCGGCTCGGTGACCGCGTCGTGCTGCTGAGCAACCGGCCCGGGCGGATCGTCGCCGAATTCAGCGTGCCGGTGCAGCGGCCCAGACAGATCAACACCCCGGTGATGGCCGAGGTCGCCGCCATGATCACCGCTCGGCTGCAACGGGTGTGCGATGACCACTGAAGCCGCCGTCACGGACCGGGCCGAAGGCCGGCCCCTGGCCCGGCGCGGATTGCAGGTGGTGGGCGCCAACCTGCTGGCGATCGCGCTCGTGCTAGTCGCCTGGCAGTTGGTGTACCTCAGCGGCTGGAAGCCGTCGTCGGTGCTGCCCGGCCCGGCGACCGTCTTCACCAACCTATGGCACCAATGGCACACCCCGGTGCTCTGGCAGGCCCTGCGCACCACGATGGACAGGGCCGTCTGCGGGTTCAGCATCGCGGTGCTGATCGGCACCGCGCTCGGTCTAGCGGTGTCACGCAACAGGATCCTGCGGGTGGGATTCGGGCCGATCATCAGTGCGGTCCAGGCGATGCCGGCCATCGCCTGGTTTCCCTTCGCGATCATCTTCTTCGGCCTGTCCACCTCGGCGATCGTGTTTGTGATCGTGATCGGAGCGGCTCCCTCGATCGCCAACGGGGTGGTGGCCGGAGTCAACCACATCCCGCCGTTGCTGCTGCGGGCCTCGACCACGATGGGGCTCAAGGGCGTGGTGCGCTACCGCTACCTGGTGCTGCCGGCCGCCCTCCCGATGGTTCTGGCCGGACTCCAACAAGGATGGGCCTTCGCGTGGCGCAGCCTCATGGCCGGGGAGCTACTGGTCGTCATGGCTAACACGCCCTCGATCGGCGTGCTGCTCAACAACGCCCAGAATCTGAGCGATATGCCGTCCGCGATCGCCATCATGATTGTCATCCTGGCGGTCGGAATGATTATCGACACGCTGTTTACCCAGGCGGATCGGGCGATCCGCCGACGACGCGGCCTCACCGAGTCCGGTAGCGGCTGAGGCTACACACACCAGAAAGAGCTGATCGAGTAATGCCACCCGAGTCACCGTCCGCACCGTTTCGGCTGTGGGCATTCGGCGATGCGCACGTGGGGACCGACCAACGTTTTGGTCGACGCAGCCTCGCCGAAGCGATTACGCAGACCGAGTCGGACGGGCCGGACGGTGGCCCGGCCGTGCCGTGGGACATCGCCGTCGACGTCGGCGATATGTCGGGGGCGCATCACAGCCTGCCCGACGACGCCGAGGGCGCCGAGCTCCGGCGACAGTTCTCCGCGCTGCGCAGCCACCGCCGCGAGGACGTCTACAGCGTCTGCGGCAACCACGACCGCAGCGGCCTGGACGAGCCGGAGGCATGGTGGTGGCAGAAATGGGTCGACCCGCTGGGTGAGCACACCGAGTACTCCGGTGTGGACCCGACGGCGCGCCGGTATCGGGTGGAGGGGACCTGGGAACGCTATTCGTTCCGAGTCGGGAACCTGCTGTTCTTGATGATGAGTGACCGCAATGAACCCACCCAACTCGTCGGTCGCGGCACCCTGGGCGGAAACCCGGGCGGTGTGGTGAGCGGCGAGACCTTCGCCTGGTGGCAGCGGATGGTGCTGGACAATCCCGACGCGATCATCGTGACGGTGCATCACTACGTCCTGAAAAACACCACCGTCGCGTCCGGCCCGTGGGAAGGCGTGCGCAAAGGCCTGAGCGGGCAGTGGGAAGAGCACTACCACCGCTACTTCGCGCAAGGCACCCCGCAGGCGGCGTCGTATCTGTACTGGGTCGACAGCACCCCGGATTCCGGCGCCTTCGAGGAATTCCTTGCCGAACACCCCGGCCGGGTGGCGCTGTGGCTCGCTGGGCACACGCACACCCACCCCGACGACGCGTGCGGCGGCAAGACCCACATCGAGCGCCGCTGGGGAACCTGGTTTCTCAACGTGGCCTCGCTGAGTCGGCATCACATGCCGCTGACCACGCTGCCCATGAGCCGGCTGCTGACGTTCACTCCCGGTAGTCGCGACGTGCGGGTGCAGTGCTATCTGCACACCAGCCAGCACGCGCCGCAGGGGTGGTATCCGAAGGCGGAACGGACGCTGACCCTCGACGCTGCGTTCCGGTGGAGCTAGCGCCATGGGTTTACTCGCGTTCAGATTTTATTCATCTGCGATGACCCGACGCGGCGCAGTACTGGCCGCAGACCGCCACGGCGGCGGCGCGTTTCACCAGCTCGGGGCCTTGTCCGGCGGTCGCGCATCCGGCTGGATCGGGTTCGCAGTGGGGATGCAAGCTGGCGTCGGCAGCGGGCATGCGACGACGCGGTCCTTTAACCTCCTCGATAACCGATGGTCACGCCCGGCTCATCCGGTGCTGTCATGAGGAGGAGTTGAGCAGTGGACTTCGGAGCGCTGCCGCCGGAGATCAATTCCGCGCGAATGTATTCCGGAGCCGGCTCGGGGCCGCTGTTGACCGCGGCGACGGCCTGGGACGAACTGGCCGCCGAATTGCACACGGCGGCCGGCATGTACCAATCGGTGGTTTCGGGGTTGACGAGCGGTGTGTGGACGGGGCCGGCGTCGCTGGCGATGGCGTCGGCGGCCGCACCCTATGTGTCGTGGCTCAGCGCCACCGCGAGCCAAGCGGAGGAGACCGCCGCCCACGCCCGGGCGGTGGTCAGCGCTTACGAAACCGCGTTCGCCGCCACCGTGCCGCCGGCGGAGATTGCGGCCAACCGCGCCCTACTGGCCGCGCTCGTCGCGACGAACTTCTTCGGACAAAACACACCGGCAATCGCAGCCACCGAGGCGCATTACGCCGAAATGTGGGCCCAGGATGCCGCGGTGATGTACAGCTACGCGGATACGTCGTCGGCCGCATCGACGACGGTGACCCCCTTCACGGCCGCGCCGCAGACCAGCAACGAAAACGGATCGGCTCTGCAACAGGCGGCGGTCGCCAAAGCCGCCGAAAGCAGTCAGGAAAGCAGTTCCTCGCATCTGGTGTCTTCCGCGCAGCAGGCGCTGCAGCAACTGACGTCCTCGGGTTCGACGCAGACGTCCTCATCGACGTCCCTGCAGGACATCTGGACTCAGCTTCAGAGCTACCTCAAGCAGCTCCCGGGGAATTCCACCAAGACCGAGCAGATTTTTCAACGCCTCATCTCGACCCCGTTCTACGATACTTCCCTTGCAAAGCTCTTGACCGGCAGCCCGGCGCCCGCCAGCCCAGCCGGGTCGGTGAAACCCGTTCTGCCAGCGGGTATTCCGGGCAAGGCTGGTTTTGGGTCGGCGTCGGCGTCGGCGGGCGGTGGACCGGCCGTGAACGTGGGTCGAGCCGGAACTATCGGCAGGTTGTCGGTGCCACCGAGTTGGGTCGGCGCGACTCCGGTGGCCAGCGCTGACGTCAGCCCGCTGCGGGTGAGCGCTACTGCCGCCGCCGCGGACCAGCCCCGCGGGCTGCTGCGGGGAATACCGATGACCAGTTCCGGTCGGCGCGCCGATGGCTTCGTCAACCGATATGGGTTCCGCAACACCGTGATCCCCCGCCCGCCGTTCGCCGGATAGGCGCGCGGTTCACCACCGCGCACCAAGGCCGACGGACGGTTCGACGCAGCCGGCGCTCCCCGCCGTTGTGCCACGATGTCGATTTCATCTGATTCAACGGGTAACCAATTAAGCGGCTGTGCCGTGCGATTCGGCAATTCGCGGGATCGAAGAGCAAGCGTGGTGAGACTTTATTTGCGGCCAGATTTTTACCCCGCCCGGACGGAGAAGGTGATCGATATGGGGTTGGCAATTCTGCGGCCGAGCGCGAAATCTGGCGCATTTCAGCAGCTCACAGCCGTCGAGGAAGCCGACGGCCGACTGCGGTGCGCCGTTCACGACAAGGGCGATCCACGCGGTGCGGCGAGCCGCGAAAAATACCTGCGGTAGGTGACGCGAAAGATTCCATCTAGTGTCACAACATCAACGGATGCGCGAAGGCCATTGGTGCTAACGGTCATTGAGGAGGGATTCATGTCGTTCGTGAACACGCAGCCGGAGGCGTTGACCGCCGCCGCGGGCGATCTGCAGGGTATCGGCTCGGGGGTGGTTGCCCAGAACGCCGCTGCGGCGGCGCCGACGACCGGAGTGGTGCCGGCGGCCGCCGATGAGGTTTCGGCCCTGACCGCGGTGTTGTTCGCCGCGCACGCGCAGGCCTATCAGCAGGTCAGTGCTCAGGCCGCCGCGGTGCACGAGGCATTTGTCAAGACGTTGGGGCTCAGTGCCGGGTCGTACGCGGCCACCGAGGCGGCCAACGCGTCCGCAGCTGGATAACGGGCGCAGCAATGGATTTCGGGGCATTACCGCCAGAAGTCAACTCCGCGCGCATCTATTCCGGCGCTGGGTCGTCATCCTTGACGGCCGCCGCGTCAGCGTGGAACCAGTTGGCCGCCGAGTTGAACTCGGCGGCCAACGGCTACGAGTCGATCATCACGCGACTGAGCAGCGAAGAGTGGCTTGGTCCCGCGTCGTCGTCGATGGCGCAGGCCGCCGCACCCTATGTGGAGTGGATGCAAACCACCGCCGCCCAGGCTGAGCAGACGGCTACCCGAGCGCGGGAGGCCGCCGCCGCCTACGAAAACGCGTTGGCTGCGACGGTGCATCCGTCGGAGGTCACCACCAACCGCACCCAACTGCAGTCGCTGCTGTCGACGAACGTGCTGGGGCAAAACACCCCGGCCATCGCGGCGACCGAGGCCAACTACGGCGAAATGTGGGCACAGGACGCGGCCGCCATGTATGGGTATGCCGGCCAGTCGGCGAATGCCGCGAAGGTGACGGCGTTCACGTCGCCGCAGCAGACCACGAATGCGGCCGGGGCGGCCGCGCAGGGCGCCGCGGTCGGCCAAGCGGCCGGCACCGCTGGCAGCTCGCAGAGCTCGTCGGTGATCTCCTCGGTACAAAATGCCTTGCAGAGCCTGGCCTCGTCCGGCTCATCGACGGCGACCTCGTCCACGTCGTCGAGTACGTCGCTCGACACCATCCTGAGCAGCCTGTATAGCGCGTTCGGCCTGACCTACAAAGACGGGGCACCGATCGCGAACCTGCTTGCCCCGTGGACAACCTACGTTGGGGCGATTCAGAGCAGCGTCGCGATCCCGCACTTCCTCACCGGTTTCATGAACAACACGACCGCGCTCTCCAAAGCCTGGGTGCCCGCCACCGCGGCCGCCAAGGCGGTCGGCGACGGCGCCGCCGCCGCAGCGGCGGGATTGCCAGCTACCGGGGGAGCGGGGGGTCTGCTAGGCGGCGGCCCGGTAGCCGCGGGGTTGGGGAATGCGGCTGCGGCCGGCCGCTTGTCGGTGCCGCCCGCCTGGCTGGGGAGCGGTCCGGTGTTGAAGCCGCTGTCCTCGGTACCGATCAACAGCGTCAGTGCCGCCTCCCCGGATATCGGCGGTGCCGGACAGCTTTTGGGTGGAATGCCGTTGGCCGGCGCGGGCGCCGGCGCCGGCGGTGGTGCCGGGCCGAAATACGGGTTCCGGCCGACCATCATGGCTCGGCCATTCTCGGCTGGCTAACACCCCGCCGAGCGGACGCAAAAGTCCCCAAAATCACGCTGATTTGGGTGCTTTCGCGTCGGCTCGCGCCGAGTAACTAAGGCTCGCTATGACAACCACAGAACAGGACCGCACCGCCGTTTCGACCGCGGGAGGCCGCACCGCACCCAAATCGCCGATGCGGCGGGTGGCGTTGGCCAGCCTCGCCGGCAGCGTGCTGGAGTGGTACGACTTTTTCCTCTACGGGTTCGCCGCCACCCTGGTGTTCGGTCCGCAGTTCTTCCCGCACGCCTCCTCGACGGTCGGTGTGCTGGCCGCGCTGGGCACGTTCGCGGTGGGGTTCGTCGCCCGTCCGCTGGGCGGGGTCCTGTTCGGACATTGGGGTGATCGGCTGGGGCGCAAGAAGATGCTGGTAGCCACCCTGTTGATTATGGGAATCCCCTCGTTTCTGATCGGGCTGCTTCCCGGCTACGCCACCATCGGTCCGGCCGCGCCCGCGCTGCTGGTGGTGCTGCGGTTTTTTCAAGGCGTGGGGCTCGGCGGCGAGTGGGCCGGCTCGGTACTGGTGGTCACCGAGACCAGCCCACGCCGCAGCCGCGGTTTGTGGGGAGCGGTGGTGCAGACCGGCTCCGCGCTGGGACAGGCGCTGGCCACCGGGTCGCTGTTCATCCTCGCCTGGCTGCTCAGCGATGACGGCTTCCTGGCGTGGGGTTGGCGGGTGCCATTCCTGTTCGGCGTCGCGTTGAGCGTCGTCGGTCTGTTCATCCGGCTGAAGGTGATGGAGTCTCCGGAATTCACCGAGCTACGCCGCAGCGGCGAGTTGTCGGCGTTCCCGGTGCGCGAAGTCCTTCGTCGGCATGCGCGCACCGTGCTGGTGTGCTTCGCGGTCTATTTGGGCGGTGTCACCGTTCCGTTTTTCGTCGAGACCGTCTTCCTGACCGGCTACGGCACCAAGACCCTCGGGCTGCCCTCCTCGTCGGTGCTGCTGGGCGTATCGGTGCTGCACGCCATCGTGTTCTGCGCACTGACCCTGCTGGGTGGCTGGCTGGCGGATCGGGTCGGCGCGATTTCGGTGGTGCGCGCGGGCTTGGTCGGATTGCTGGTGCTGCCGCCGGTGGGGTTGCTGGACATTCTGTCCGGCCCGTCGACGCTGCCGGCGCTGCTGGTTGCCGAGGTCCTGATCGGCGCGTCGTTGTGGGTCATCTGGGGCGCGCTGCCGAAATACCTGTCCGAGGCGTTCCCGGCTCGGGTGCGCTACAGCGGAATGTCGCTGTCGGGCCAGACTTCCACCATCATCGGCGGACTTGTTCCGCTGCTGCTGACGTCGACGGTCGCCCAGCTGGGCGGGGCGTTGTGGCCGGTGGCGTTGACCACCACCGCGGTGGCAGCGTTCGGTCTTGGTGGTCTTCTCATCGGCACGCGGGATTAGGGCGCGGCGCAGTCGTCGGTCAGGATCCGCGCGATCGCATCGTGCTCGGCCTGGGTGACCCACAACCCGTAGCCGGCCTTCACCGTCACAATGCGGGTCACGTAGATGCAGCGGTAGGACTTGTTGGGCGGCAACCAGGTTGCGGCGTCCCCGTCCTCCTTCTGCTCGTTGATCGGCCCGTCGGTGGCCTGCAGGTTGACCGGGTCGTTGGCGAAGTTGCGTCGGGTGGCTTCGTCCCAGCCTTGCGCGCCCTTTTGCCAGGCATCCGATAACGCGACGATGTGGTCGATCTGCACCGCCCGCGACGTGCCGCGGCCGCGCTGGAAGCCGATGACGGTGCCGGTGTAGGGGTCGTGCAGCGTGCCGGACAGCACCACGCATCCGTTGCTGCCGGGTTTGAGCTGCACGTCGACCAAATCGCGGCGCAGGATGTCGTTGCGGGTGTCGCAGCCGTTGTGCCCGTCGGCCACCGTCACGTCATCGCTCCACGCCGGGCCGAAGAGTTCGCGATGGTAGCCGGTCTTGGGGGCGCGGCCCTTGATCGGCAAACTGTCCAGGGTGGCCAACGCCTCGTTCTCGGCGTCGCCGGCCGGGGCCGGGGCCACCTCCGAGGTGGCGACCGGGCTGACCCACCCGTGGCCGGTGCCGGGCACCCGGCCGGCGATGACCAGGCCGGTCAGGCTCAGGGCGCCGACAACCGCTGCGGCGGCGATGAGCCGCGGCCGGTGTGGGTGGAAGAGCACGGCGACCTCCGGGGTGTTTGGCGGGGCAGTGCCGGACGCTACCAGCGCCCACCGACAGGTCTTTGCGGATTTCTGTTCACCGTGATTTAAATGTCCGGCCACCCTTCGGTCATCTCACGTTCGTGTCGGCGGTCGGGGCGTGTTGGCGTGGCTAGTGGCCCCGCCGACCGGATTCTCGGGCGGCCCCCCGCACCGCAGGTATCGACCCGCGCCGAGCCCGTCGGCTGGATGCTGTGTGGTGGTCGACTGTGTTTGGGTGTGATCGATGGACTTCGCAGCGTTGCCACCGGAAGTGAACTCGGCCCGGATGTATGCCGGCCCGGGTTCGGGACCGTTGATGGCGGCGGCCGCGGCTTGGGAGGCGCTGGCCGGCCGCTTGGCCTCGACGTCGCGGGGCTACTCCGCGGCGATCTCGGGATTGCATGGCGAGAGCTGGTCTGGGGTCGCCTCGGATGCCATGGCCGACGCGGCCACACCGTACGTGGCCTGGCTGACCGCCACCGCGGCAACGGCCGAGGAGGCGGCTCGGCGGGCGCGCACCGCGGCCGCGGCCTACGAAACCGCGCACGCCGCCACCGTCCCGCCCCAGCTCATCGAGGCCAACCGCACCGAGTTGGCGAACCTGATCGCCACGGACATGCTGGGGCTCAACACCCCGGCGATCGCGGCCGTGGAGGCGGCCTACGCCGACATGTGGGCGCAAGACGCCGCCGCGATGTATGGCTACGCGGCGAGTTCGTCGGCAGCGACTCGGCTGACGCCGTTCAGCGCAGCACCCAACACCACCAACCTTGCCGCGCAACCCGACCCGGCCGCTAGTACCGCAGCCGCCACAGGGTCGCCGACATCGCTGACACAGCTGATCTCGGCGGTACCACAACACCTGCAAGCCCTCGCGTCGGGCGGATCGGCGACCACCTCGGCGACCGGGGGTTCCACGGCGACGGGTCTGCCGTCGCTGCTCACCGCCTTCAGTGACTTCAATACCTTGACCTCGCCGATCAGCCTGGGTGCCGGCCTGAGCCGCACCTACACCTCGGCGGGCAGCATGGGCTACGCCGCCAAGCGTGATATCGAGACGCACAACCCGGCCGCGCAACCCAAGCCCGCGCCCCAACCCGAGCCGGCTCCGCGACCCGAACCGGTCCGGCAACCGGTCGGCGCGGGCCCCCCGGCTGTCGAATCGGAGCCGGGCGCTATCCGCGGCCCGGTGAGCGCAACCATGGGTGGGGCGGCACCGGTTGGCGGCCTGACCGTTCCACCGCGCTGGGCGCCGCCGGCGGCAGCGGCCCTGCTCGGTGATGAGCCGGTGTGGGTGCCGGAATCCAACCTGGCGGCGGCGCCCGCCGTGGAAACAGAGGAAGCCACCGCCATGATGGGCGCCGCGCCGGTGGCGGGCGCGGGCCGGATGACCGGTGCGGCGGCGCGGTCCACCGTCAGCAGCGTATTGCGCGTGGCGCCGCGCCGCTTCAAAATGCCGCGCACCCCGGTCGGGGGATAGCCCGCTAGCGCCTGTCCGGTCGCCGGCAGCACCGCGATCTTTGCCACCTGGGACCGCCGTCGCGAAAGGTATTGTCAATGTTTGATTTTGGGGTTCTTCCCCCCGAAGTCAACTCAGCCAGAATGTATGACGGCCCCGGGGCAGGACCGCTGCATGCCGCGGCCTCCGAATGGAATTCGCTGTCCGCCGAATTGAGTTCCACCGCGGCTGGCTTCCGGGCGGAGCTCGCCGAGCTGGCCACCCACTGGCAGGGCCGGTCGTCAACGGACATGGAGGCCGCCGCCGCGCGCTACGTGGCGTGGATGACCCAAACCGCTACCCAAGCGCAGCAGACGGCCGATCAGATCGCAGCCGCCATAGCCGCATACGAGGCCGCGTTCGCCGCCACCGTGCCACCCCCGGTGATCGAAGCCAACCGGGCATTGGTGATATCGCTGAGCGCGACCAACTTTCTGGGTCAGCACACGCCGGCGATTGCGGCCGTCGAGGCGGCCTACGCCGAAATGTGGGCCCAAGACGCCGCGGCGATGTACGGCTACGCCGCGTCCGCATTGACGGCGACCCGGCTGACGGCGTTCAGCCCGCCACCGCCGATCAGCAACCCCGCGGAGCGATCCGGCCACGACACCGCGCTGGCCCAAACCGCCGGCCACGCTCAGTTGATGTCCGCGGTGACCCAACAGCTGCAAACATTGGCGGGGTCGACGAAATCTGCTGCCGCCGACGCTGCGACGGGGAACGCATCTTCCGGGTTGCTCAGCGCCGTCAAGGATTTCAGTACCGTTACTGGCCCGCTAACACCGGTGTGGCAGACCGCCTACGCCACTAATCAATGGGTGAGCCTCATCTATGCGATGAAAGCCGATGCCGAAGCCGGTAGCGCGGCGGCGCAGCCCACCTTGGCCCCGCAACTCATCGCAGCGAAACCGGCACCGTCCGCGGCAGCAGGAGTTCGCGGGCCAGTGCTTGCCAGCATGGGCCGCACCATGGCGGTCGGTGGATTATCGGTACCGCAGGGTTGGGCGTCAACGACCCCGATGGCCGGCACCGTGGCGGATTCACCTTCGGCGGGAATGGGTTTCCGGGCGGTTCCGGCGTGGGCGCACGACCCCTCGGCAAACGACCCGGGTGGGTCGCGGATGTGGGGACCGGGACCGCTGCGCGGCAGCCCGGCGCAGGCGATGAGCAAGAAGGTATTGCGCATGCGCAATCACCGGTTCACGATGCCTCGGCCCAGCGTCGGCGGCTAGCGTTCGGTGGCCCGCAAGCTCAGCGAAAGCACCAGCCGCACCTCCGGATCGGCCAGTGAGATGGACAGCAGCGTCTCGATGCGCCGTACCCGGTAGCGCACGGTATTGGGGTGCACATGCAGGTTCGCCGCCGCGGCGGCGATATCGCCGAAACTGTCCAAGTAGACCCGCAGCGTGTCGGCCAGCAGCGGGTGCTGTTCGCGCAGCTGGCGCACCCGCGGATCCACCAGCCGGTCGCCGACTAGGCCAACGATCTCGTCGAGCAGCACGGTGGTGTGCGCCTCATCGAGCGAGGTGACCTGCCCGATGGTCGCCGGGTGGCGACCGGCGCTGTCGAACACCCGGTCCACCCCCGCGCGCGCCGACGCCGCCGAGGCCAACCCGCTCAGCGGTGCGGCGATCACGGCCCGCAGCTCCAGGTCGAGTTCGCGGTGCAGCGCGGCGACGGTGCCCCGTACCCAGGACGTCACCGTCGACGGCGCCGGGGTCTGCGGCAACACCACATACACTTGGTCACCGACCGACGTGACCTGAGCGTCGAACCGAAACGCGGTGGCGCTCAACGCGATGACATCGGCCGGTGCGCCCTGAAAGCCGATCACCGCGGCGCGCCCGTCCGCGTTGACGCCGAGCTCGCGGCCCAGCACGGCCAGGTCGGTATCGTCCGGCTCGGCCAACCCGAGCAGCTGCTGCACCCGTAGCGCGCGTGCCGACGGACGGGCCACCAGCCGGGCCATGATCCGCTCGGCCAGCACGGCGGCGCCGTGCAGCACCTGCTCGGCGTCGTCGGCCAACGGGTGCGACCCCTGTTGCACCCAGATGGTGCCGACAAACTCCGGGGCCCGCCGTGCCGCCCCCGTTCGGCGATGGATGCCGATAGCCAGCCGCGGCTGCAGACCCAGCTCGGGGCGCTGACCCACCCGGACCACCGTCGGCTCGGTGCGCAGCGCATCGAAAATGCCTGCCTTGGCAATCCATTCCAGGTGTTCGGGCGGCCCGGCCCGGCCCAGGATGGACAGCCGCCGCAGTTCGTCGGCTTCTTCGGACGCCGAGTACGCCAGCACGTGCGACTGCGCGTCCTCGATGCTGACCATGCCGTGCGTGCGGTTGGCGACGGCCTGCGCCAGGCCGAACAGGTCGGTGTCGCTCTCCACTGGGTCGGCGTGATCGCCGTGATGCTCCAAGACGTGGTGGACCAACCGGTAGAGCCGCTCCCAGCGGGCCCGTGGGTCGACGGCGACCACCGCGATCCCGGCGGCGACGGCACGGGCTGCCACCGGCTCGGAGGGTTGCTTGACAAAGATCGCCACCGGGCGGGCGGTCTGTCCCTCGATCCAGTCCAGCGCGTCCCGCTCGGCCACGCCGAGCAGGAAGAACACATCCGCGGATCCGGCGCCCGGCGCCAACCCCAGGCGCACGTCGTCGGAATCGATCAGCGTCGCCGAGGACACCGGCAGATCCAAGCCGCGCGGCGCCTCGACCAACTGCGCCAGGGTCGCGTCCAGGGCCAGCAGCAGTTGGCCCAGGCCTACACCGGTGGCCCGCATATTGTCTGATTCTACTAGCCAGGTTCTAAAATTTGTCGGATCAGCCAAGCCTCGAAGCGTCCTGGCCGAGGATCCTGGCGGCATGGACGCGATCACCCAGGTACCGCTGCCGGCCAACGAGCCGGTTCACGACTACGCACCGCACAGCCTGGAACGCGGCCGGCTGGTCGCCGCATTGCACGCCCTGGCCGCCGACCCCATCGACCTGCCGCACGTCATCGCCGGCGAGCACCGACTCGGTGAGGGGGAACGCGTCGACGTCGTTCAGCCGCACCGGCACCGCCACCGGCTGGGCACGCTGACCAACGCCACCCGCGCCGACGCCGCCGCGGCGATCGAGGCGGCTATGGCCGCCAAGAACGAGTGGGCGGCCACCCCGTTCGAGGAGCGGGCGGCGGTGTTTTTGCGGGCCGCCGACCTGCTGGCCGGGTCGTGGCGGGAGACGCTGGCGGCGGCCACCATGCTCGGCCAGTCCAAATCCGCCTACCAGGCCGAGATCGACGCGCCGTGCGAACTGGTCGACTTTTGGCGGTTCAACGTCGCCTTCGCCCACCAGATCCTGGCGCAGCAACCGATCAGCACCCCCGGGGTGTGGAACCGGCTGGACTACCGCCCGCTGGATGGGTTCATCTACGCGATCACCCCGTTCAACTTCTCGGCGATCGCCGGCAACCTTCCGACCGCGCCGGCGTTGATGGGCAACACCGTGGTGTGGAAGCCGTCGATCACCCAGACGTTCGCCGCCTATCTCACCATGCAACTGTTGGAGGCGGCCGGGCTGCCGCCCGGCGTGATCAACCTGGTCGCCGGCGACGGGTTCGCGGTCTCCGATGTGGCGCTGGCCGATCCGCGGCTGGCCGGTATCCACTTCACCGGCTCGCCGCCGACCTTCCAGCAGCTGTGGCGGCGCGTCGGCACCAACATCGAGCACTACCACAGCTATCCGCGCATCGTCGGCGAGACCGGCGGTAAGGACTTCGTGGTCGCCCACGCCTCGGCGCGTCCCGAGGTGCTGCGCACCGCCTTGATCCGCGGCGCCTTCGACTACCAGGGGCAAAAGTGCTCGGCGGCCTCCCGGGCGTTCATCGCCCGGTCGGCGTGGCAGCAGATGGGCGACGAGTTGTTGGACGCCGCCGGGGCGCTGCGCTACGGCGACGTCACCGACTTATCCAATTACGGCGGCGCGCTGATCGACGCGCGCGCTTTCGCCAAGAACGTCGCTGCGATCGAACGCGCCAAGAGCGCTGCGCGGATCACCGTCGCGGTGGGCGGCGAATACGACAACAGCGAAGGCTATTTCGTGCGGCCCACGGTGTTGCTGTCCGACGACCCGACCGACGAGGCGTTCGCCTGCGAATACTTCGGGCCGATCCTGGCGGTCTATGTCTACCCCGACGACGCCTACGAGCAGATCCTCGACCTCGTCGACACCGGGTCGAAGTATGCGCTGACCGGCGCGGTGATCGCCGACGACCGCGCTGCGGTGCAGGCCGCGCAGCGCCGGCTGCGGTTCGCCGCGGGCAACTTCTACATCAACGACAAACCGACCGGCGCGGTGGTGGGCCAGCAGCCGTTCGGCGGCTCCCGCGGGTCGGGCACCAACGACAAGGCCGGGTCGGCGCTTAACCTGCTGCGCTGGACGTCGGCGCGCGCTATCAAGGAGACGTTCGCCCCGCCGACCGAACACACCTACCCGCACATGGCGGCCCCGGCATGACCGGCGTCTTCGCGAGGACCGCCCGCCCGGCGCTGCTGGCCGCCAGCCGCTCGGACCGGCTGCGCCGCACCGCGCAACGAAACCCGGTGACCCGCAAAGTGGTACACCGGTTTGTGCCCGGCGAAACGTGCGCGGAGGCACTGGACATTGCGGCGCGGCTGCGCGCCGGGGGACGCTACGTCAGCCTCGACTATCTGGGGGAGGACGTCGCCAACGTTCTCGACACCTCCGCGATCGTGGCCGCATACGGTCGCCTGCTCGACGCGCTGGGCCGGCGCGCCGACGCCGCCCCGGGCGGCGTGCGGCCGCTGGAGGTGTCGGTGAAGCTGTCCGCGCTGGGGCAAGCGCTGGACCGCGACGGCGAGAAGATCGCCCTGGAAAACGCCCACACCATCTGCGCGCGGGCCGCCCGGGCCGGGATCTGGGTGACCATCGACGCCGAGGACCACACCACCACCGAGTCGCGGCTGTCGATCGTCGCGCAGCTGCGGGCGGACTTCCCGTCGCTGGGCACGGTGGTGCAGGCCTACCTCAAACGCAGCGCGGGCGACTGCCGAGAGTTGGCCGCCGCCGGGGCGCGGATCCGATTGTGCAAGGGCGCCTATGACGAACCCGGCGCGGTGGCCTTCCGCGACGGCGACACCATCACCGACACCTACCTGCGGTGTCTGCGGATTCTGATGGGCGGGACGGGGTATCCGATGGTGGCCTCCCACGACCCCGCCGTGCTCGCCGCGGCGCCGGGTCTGGCCGCCCGATCCGGACGCGGCGCCGGCGACTTCGAATACCAGATGCTGTACGGCATCCGGGACGCCGAGCAGCAGCGTCTCGTTGACGCGGGACAGCAGGTGCGGGTGTACCTGCCGTTCGGCACCCACTGGTACGGCTACTTCCTGCGCCGGTTAGCCGAACGCCCCGCCAACCTCGCCTTCTTCCTGCGTGCGCTGGCGGAACGAGCGGTTCCCAAAACCGGCATTTAGAGTAGTATCATCATTTATAAACGGACCCGCTGCCGAGACTGACTGGGAGGGCAGCGCATGGCGCAACCATGGAGTCGAGGCGCAACGTGACCGCCTCTCTTACTTCCGCGCCCGAGGTGACCGCAGTTCGGCCGTACCCGCCGCGCACCGGCCTGCAGGGAACATTTTTCTACCGGATGGTGACCACCACCGACCACAAGACGATCGGCATCTTGTACATGGTGACGACGTTCGGCTTCTTCCTGGCCGGCGGATTGATGGCGTTGCTGATGCGCTCGGAACTGGCCGCGCCGGGCCTGCAGTTCCTGTCCAACGAGCAGTTCAACCAGCTGTTCACCATGCACGGCACGATCATGCTGCTGCTGTATGCCACCCCGATCGTGTTCGGGTTCGCCAACCTGGTGCTGCCGCTGCAGATCGGCGCCCCCGACGTGGCCTTCCCGCGGCTCAACGCGCTGAGCTACTGGCTGTATTTATGCGGGGCGTTGATCACGGTATCGGGTTTCCTTACTCCCGGCGGGGCCGCGGATTTCGGCTGGACGGGGTACACCCCGCTCAGCACCGCCGTGCATAACCCGGGCGCCGGTGCGGACCTGTGGATCATGGGCCTGGCCGTCGCCGGCTTGGGCACCATCCTGGGTGCGGTCAACATGGTCACCACCGTGGTGTGCATGCGCGCCCCCGGTATGACGATGTTCCGGATGCCGATCTTCACCTGGAACATCCTGATCACCTCGATCATGGTGCTGATGGTGTTCCCGCTGCTGACGTCGGCGCTGCTGGGCCTGTTCGCCGACCGGCACCTGGGTGCCCACATCTACGACCCGGCCAATGGCGGCGTGATCCTGTGGCAGCACCTGTTCTGGTTCTTCGGGCACCCCGAGGTGTACATCATCGCGTTGCCGTTCTTCGGCATCGTCACCGAAGTGTTCCCGGTGTTTTCCCGCAAGCCGCTGTTCGGCTACACCATGATGGTGTACGCCACGATGACCATCGCGGGCCTGTCGACCGCGGTGTGGGCGCACCACATGTTCGCCACCGGTGCGGTGCTGCTGCCGTTCTTCTCCCTGATGAGTTACTTGATCGCGGTACCGACCGGCATCAAGTTCTTCAACTGGATCGGCACCATGTGGAAGGGGCAGTTGACCTTCGAGACCCCGATGCTGTTCTCGGTGGGCTTCGCGGTCACCTTCTTGGCCGGTGGTCTGACCGGGGTGCTGCTGGCCAGCCCGCCGCTGGACTTCCACGTCACCGACACCTACTTCCTCGTCGCGCACTTCCACTACGTGCTATTCGGCACCATCGTGTTCGCCACCTTCGCCGGCATCTACTTCTGGTTCCCGAAGATGACCGGCCGGCTGCTCGACGAGCGGCTGGGCAAGCTGCACTTCTGGTTGACGCTGATCGGGTTCCACACCACGTTTTTGGTGCAGCACTGGCTCGGTGATGAGGGCATGCCGCGCCGCTACGCCGACTACCTGCCCACCGACGGCTTCCAACCCCTGAACATCGTGTCCACCATCGGCTCGTTCATCCTGGGCTCGTCGATGATCGTGTTCTGCTGGAACGTGTTCCGCAGCTGGCGCTACGGCGAGGTGGTGACCGTCGACGACCCGTGGGGTCACGGCAACTCGCTGGAGTGGGCGACCAGCTGCCCGCCGCCGCGGCACAACTTCACCGACCTGCCCCGAATCCGTTCGGAGCGTCCGGCCTTCGAACTGCACTACCCGCACCTGGTGTCGCGGCTGCGCGCCGAGAGTCACCTTGGGCGGGGCCGGGTTAGCGTTTGAGCAGGGCGTCGAGTTCCGGCGCGTCGCCACCGGTGAGCCGGCGGTGCATGGCCCAGGCGATCCGGGTGGCTTGAACTTTCGCCTGCTCGGCGACCGGCCCGCGGTACATCGCGTCAACGGTGGCCTGCCACGTGGTCAGCCAGCGGATGAAGTGCTGCGCGGACAGCGGGGTGTGCTGGTGAACGTGCCGGTGGGCGGTCAGCGCGCTGCCCTTATAGCGCCCGGCGCGAAACAGCACCGTCTCCCAGAAGTCGGCCATCACCGGGATGTGGGCGTCGAGCCCGGTGACCTCCCGCACCTCGGTGAACGGGTCGGCCAGGACGTCGTCGACCAGCACCTGGCCGTAGAAGCGGCGCAGCAGCGCCTCCACGTCGGCGCGGTCGGTCAGGTCGGCGCCGCTGCGCTCCAGCAGCTCAGTCATCGGCGCGCACCCGGGCGATGCACAGTTCCGGCTCGGCAAAGGGTTCGAGGTCGGCCTGCACGGCCGTATCGGGGTTGCCCTCGAGCAGACCGCGCAACAGCCCCAGGTGGACGCCGCAGGTCACCTCCGGATGCGCGCGGGCGAGGTCGCGCACCGGACAGCCGTGCAGGCGGATGAGTTGCTCACCGCCGGCGCCCGGAGTGGCTTCGGGGCCGAAGCCCATCCGCTCGAAAACCTGCACGGTGCCGGCGATTCGCTCGTCGATGTCCGGAACACGCTGCGGTGCAGCGCCTTCGCTGGCCAGGATCCGCGCCGCCCAGCGCTGCCCAGCGCGCTGTGCGCGTCGTTGCCGCTGCTCGGCGGTGGCACCCAGTTCCAGGGCCAGCACTTCGGCAAAACTGCGATAGTCCAGTCGCCCTTGTACGGCGACGTATCCGGTCCGGGGACGGCCCACACCGGCCGGCTTGATCCGGGTCCGCGCCACCGCCCCCTCCTCGCACAGGGCGTCCAGGTGGAACCGCACCGTGGTGATGTGCAAGCCCATCCGGTCGGCGAGTTCGGCGGCATCCACCGCGCCGTCGTGCTCACGTACCAGCTGCAGCACCCGTTCCCGCTGCCGGTTGCGCGGCCAGCGTTGCGGTCGGCCGCGGCCCTGGGTCGCCACCCCTACCTCCCGCACTGTCAATTTAACGGACACGTTTCATTAATAATATCAGTCCGGTGGTGACTGCTGCGACCTCGCGGCGCCGCTACCCGGTAGCCTCGCTGGCGTGCTGTTGACCTCGCTGAATCCGGACGGACGCGACCTCGCCGACGCGGTGCGCATCGACGGGGTGACGCTGGGCCGCGCCGATCTGATCGGGGCGGCGACCGCGGTGGCCGAACGCGTCGGCGGCGCCGAACGAGTCGCGGTGCTGGCCCCCCCGACGGCGTCGACCGTGCTGGCCATCACCGGCTGCTTGATTGCCGGCGTGCCCGCGGTGCCGGTGCCCGCCGACGTCGGCGCCACCGAACGCCGCCACATCCTCACCGACTCGCGCGCCCAGGCCTGGCTGGGGGAGGCGCCCGACGACCTGGGCGGCTTGCCGCACATCCCGGTTCGGCTGCATGCGCGGTCCTGGCACCGCCATCGCGAACCGGCACCTGACGACCCCGCCCTGGTCATCTACACCTCGGGCACCACCGGACCGCCCAAGGGAGTGCAGTTGAGCCGGCGCGCGCTGGCCGCCGACCTGGATGCGCTGGCCCAGGCCTGGCAGTGGACCCCCGACGACGTGCTGGTGCACGGGTTGCCGTTGTTTCATGTCCACGGTCTGGTGCTGGGTCTGCTGGGATCACTGCGGGTGGGAAACCGATTCGTGCACACCGGGAAACCGACACCGGACCGATACGCCGAAGCGGGTGGATCGCTGTACTTCGGGGTGCCCACGGTGTGGTCGCGGGTGGTGGCCGACACCGCGGCCGCTGCGGCGCTGCGCTCGGCGCGGCTGCTGGTGTCGGGCAGTGCGCCGTTGCCGGTGCCGGTGTTCGAGCGGCTGGCCGACCTCACCGGCCACTCGCCGATCGAACGGTACGGCAGTACCGAATCGCTGATCACGGTGTCCACCCGGGTCGACGGCGACCGCCGCCCGGGCTGGGTGGGGCTGCCGCTGGACGGGGTGCAGACCCGGCTGGTCGACGACGACGGCGGCCCGGTTCCGCATGACGGGGAAACCATTGGGCGCCTTCAAGTCCGCGGTTCGACGCTGTTCGATGGCTACTTGAACTGTCCCGACGCCACCGCCGAGGCGTTTGATACCGACGGCTGGTACCGCACCGGTGACGTCGCGGTGGTCGACGGGGACGGCATGCACCGCATCGTCGGGCGCGAATCGGTCGACCTGATCAAATCGGGCGGTTTTCGGGTCGGCGCCGGCGAAATCGAGACCGTGCTGCTGGGGCATCCCGGGGTGGCCGAGGCGGCCGTCGTCGGGGTGCCCGACGCCGACCTGGGCCAGCGGATCGTCGCGTTCGTCGTCGGCGACGCCACGCCCGACGAGCTGATCACCCATGTGGCCGAGCAACTTTCCGTGCACAAACGGCCCCGCGAAGTGCGGGTTGTCGATGGATTGCCGCGCAACGCGATGGGGAAAGTGCTGAAAAAGGAACTGCTGGCCTAAGCTCGCTGGTGGCCCGCTGGCGGGGTGATCGATGCGATACGAAAAGGGGAGACCCACGATGAGACGATTCGGCATCGGCGTGGTCGGCATCGTCGCCGCGGTGTGCGTCCTGAGTGGCTGTTCGGCCGTGGACAAGCTCACCAACAAGGGTGGCGACACCACCTGCAAGGAATTCCGGAGCCAGGACCAAGAGAAGCAGAAATCCGAAGTCGCCAAGATGCTTAAGGACCAGCACGGCAACGAGCCGGCTAATCTTGAGGTCTCGGCAACCCGGGCGGCGGTGGACGTCTACTGCCAGACCGTCGGGAAAGACAGCAGCAAGATCAGCGAAGTGCAGATCTGAGCCGACGGTTAGTTGGCGTGCAGGTCCTCGTTGAGCGCGATGCCCTGCCCGTCGCGGGCCACCACCTCGACCGCGCCGCTGACCGAATTGCGCCGGAACAGCAGGTTGTTCTCGCCGGAGAGGTCGCGGGCCTTGACGGCACGCCCGTCGGGCATGGTGACCTTGGTGCCGGCGGTGACGTACAGGCCGGCCTCAACGACGCAGTCGTCGCCCAATGAGATCCCCAAACCGGCGTTGGCGCCCAGCAGGCAGCGCTTGCCGATCGAAATGACCTGCGTCCCACCACCGGACAGCGTGCCCATGATGGAGGCGCCGCCGCCGACGTCGGAGCCGTCGCCGACCACCACGCCCCCCGAGATGCGGCCCTCGACCATCGAGGCGCCCAGGGTGCCGGCGTTGAAGTTGACGAAGCCTTCGTGCATGACGGTGGTGCCCGACGCCAGATGCGCGCCCAGCCGCACCCGGTCGGCGTCGGCGATCCGCACCCCGGCCGGCAGCACGTAGTCGACCATCCGCGGGAACTTGTCCACCCCGTACACCGTCACCGGGCCGCGGCGGCGCAACCGGGCCCGCACGGTTTCGAAGCCGTCGACGGCGCACGGCCCGTGGTTGGTCCACACCACGTTGGTCAACAGGGGAAAGAAGCCGTCGGCGTTCAACCCGTGCGGGGCCACCAGCCGGTGCGACAGCAGGTGCAGCCGTAGGTAGACGTCGTAGGCGTCGGTGGCCTTGTCGGCCAGGTCGGCGATCACGGTCCGCACCGCGACGGTCTCGGTGCCGCGGTCCTCGTCGCGTCCGGTCAGCGCGGCCAGCTCGTCGGGAACCTCGGCCACCGACAGCCGGATGGTGCCGGCCTCGCCGGCGTCGGTCAGTTCCGGTGCGGGAAACCAGGTGTCGAGCACCGACCCGTCACCGGCCAGCGTCGCCAATCCAATACCCGAAGCTCCAGTCACGCGGTCAGGCTACTTTCCCTGCGCGAGCAGACGCAAAAGTACCCTTGAGATGCCCCGCGAGGGGGCTTTTACGTCTGCTCGGCGGTTATGGTGAGTCCGTGCTGGACCTGCGTGGGGACCCGATCGAGCTGACCGCCGCCCTGGTCGACATCCCCAGTGAGTCGCGCCACGAGGCCCGCATCGCCGACGCGGTCGAGGCCGCGCTGCGGGCACAGACCACCGGCTTCGAGATCCTGCGCAGCGGGGACGCGGTGCTGGCCCGCACCTCGCTGGGCCGACCCACCCGGGTGCTGTTGGCCGGGCACCTGGACACCGTCCCGGTGGCCGACAACCTGCCCAGCCGTCGCTCGCACGGCGACGACGGCGAGCTGCTGCACGGCTGCGGCACCGTGGACATGAAATCCGGGGACGCGGTCTTCCTGCATCTGGCCGCCACCCTCGACGCCCCCGCCCACGATCTGACCCTGGTGTTCTACGAGTGCGAGGAGATCGACGCCGCCGCCAACGGTTTGGGGCGCATCGAACGCGACCTGCCGGACTGGCTAGCAGCCGACGTCGCCATTCTCGGGGAGCCCAGCGGCGGCTACATCGAGGCCGGCTGCCAGGGCACGCTGCGCGCGGTCATCCGCGCCGGCGGCACCCGCGCCCACTCGGCGCGGTCCTGGATGGGCGACAACGCCATCCACAAACTGGGCGCGGTGCTGGGCCGGCTCACCGAGTACCGGGCCCGCACCGTCGACATCGACGGCTGCACCTACCGCGAGGGGCTGTCGGCGGTGCGCATCGACGGCGGCGTGGCCGGCAACGTCATCCCCGACGCCGCCTCGGTGACGGTCAACTTCCGGTTCGCCCCGGACCGGTCACCCGAGCAGGCGCTGGCCCATGTGCACGAGGTGTTCGACGGGCTCGACGTGGCCATCGAGCAGACCGACGCCGCCGCCGGCGCGCTGCCCGGCCTGTCCCAGCCGGCCGCCAAAGCTCTGGTCGACGCCGCCGACGGCCGGGTCCGGGCGAAATACGGCTGGACCGACGTGGCGCGGTTTGCCGCCCGCGGGGTGCCGGCGGTCAACTACGGGCCCGGCGACCCCAGCCTGGCGCACCGCCGCGACGAGCGGGTGCCGGTCGCGCAGATCACCGCCGCGGTCGAGCTGCTGCGCCGCTACCTCAGCGGCTAACTCGCCGCCAGCGCGCGGGCCTCGGCCAGCGCGGCCCGGCCCAGCGCGCAGTCCACCTGCGCGCACAGCCGGGCCAGCGGATCCGCGGCGCGGGTGTCGCCGAGCTGCGCCGCCGCCCGCCAGGCCCGCAGCGCCACCGCCCGTTGCCCGCCGCGCTCGGCCATCCGGGCGGCGTCCCGGGCGGCGGCCACCGCGCCGTGCGCATCCCGCATGCAGGCCAGCCGCCACGCCCGCGCCACCCCTAGTTCCGGGGCGAACAGGGCCGACTTGGTGCCGTGCCGGGATTCGGCCCGGCTCAATGCTTTCGAGGCGCCGGCGATGTCGCCGCCGCGGGCCAGCGCGGTGGCCAGATGCATCAGCGCCAGCGGCCCCCACGAGTAGCCGGTGCGTTCCAGGGCGGCGGCCGCCGGCCCGAGCAGCGCCGCGGCCTGCGCATGCTCGCCGCCGGCGAGGGCCACCTCGGCGAGCAGCACCTCGCCGATCGCGCGGCCCGGCTGCTGCAGCTCGGCGAAGTCGGTGAACTGTTGCGCCAACTCGCGGGCGGTGCCGAGCTGATCGGCCAGCACCAGCGCGGTGATCTGGGCCAGGCCGATGGTGAACCGCAGCAGCCCGGGATGTTCGGCGTCCAACGCGCGGCGGGCGGCGGGTTCGACGTCGTCGACGCGGCCCTGCCGCGCCGCGCACAGCGCGGCGGCGCTGCCGGCCCACGCCACCGCGGTATCCCCGGCGTCGGGCGACGCCAGCACCCGGTCGGCGACCTCGACGGCGCGATCCAGGTTGCCGGCGTTCATCGCAAACGTGGCGGTCAGCGCGTCCAGGGTGGTCTGCGCGCTCGGGGTGGTGACCCGGTTGCGGGTGGCCTGCAAAAACGCGGTGGCCCGCTCCGGCTCGTTGAGCATGAAGAACTGGTTGGCGGCCCGGGGCAGCGCCCACGCCATCAGCTCGGGTTCGGGCAGGACGGCCGGGTCGACGACGGCCAGCACCGCGTCGGCCTCGCGGCCGCGGCCCTGGTAGCCCAGCGCGTACGCCAAGGCCAACCGGGCCGGCAGGCCCGCGCCGCGGTCCAGGGCCGCGGTGGCCAGCCGTTCGGTCAGCGCCAGATCCCCGAGCCGCAGCGCCTGCTGGGCGCCCGCCACGACGTCGTCGACCGGTTGCGGTGCGTCGCTGCCGGCGGCCAGCGCCGCCAGCCGCAGCCGGTCGCTGACATGGGTGACCGGGTGGGTGGCGAGCAGCGTCACCAGCTCGGTGCGGGCCCGTCGCGCCCCGTCGCCGCCCAGCGCGACCAGCGTGCGGTCGGCGAACAGCGGGTGGGCGGTGTACACCACCGGGTCGGGTCCGCGCCCGCCGCGCACCCGGGTTTCCACCGCACCCAGGTCCTCGGCGAGCGCGAGCGCGTCGGCGCCGGTGAGGCTTTCCAGATCAGTGCGCGCCAGCGGCTCCTGCACGGCCAGATAGGTCAGCACCGCCCGCGCCGGCGCCGGCAACTCGGCGAGATACGCGTCGACCTCGGCGGCCGAGGTGGCCCCGCCGGGCGGTTCGACCTCGAGCCGGTCCAGCAGGGCGTCGGTCCACAGCGCCGCGATGGCCGCGGGGGCGGTGTCGGCGCGGGCGGTGACGATCATCCGGGCCACCCCGGCCAGCGCCAGCTGATACACCAGGGTGGCCGACAACACGTCGAGGTATTGCGCGTCGTCGACGACCAGCAGCAGATCGCCCTCGGGCGCCGAGTGGCAACCTGACGACGGACACGCCGCGGCCGACGTCGCAGGAGTGCCACTCGCGGCCGCGTCGCGGGACAGTGACGCGCGGGCGGCCCGCAGCAACGCGGCCGGCTTACCCAGGTCGGCGATCTCCACCAGGTGGCTGAACGCCCCGAACGGGACCACCGCCTCGGTCGGGGTGCCGGTCACCCAGCGGATGAGGGTGGCCGGGTGCTGGGCGGCGACGCGTTCGGCGGCCAACCGGGCCAGCGTGGATTTCCCGACCCCGTCCGGTCCGAGCACCACGGCGCCGCGCCGGGCCCCATTCAGCGCGGCATCGAGTTGCCGCGCTGCGGCCGCATGTTGGGGAACATTCCACCGAACCGGCACCGCGCGGATTTTACGGTGCCGGGTAGGGGCCCGATAGCCTTTCGGATGTGAACTGGGCGGTGTGTGTGTACTGCGCGTCCGGGCCGACCCGCCCGGAGCTGCTGACGCTGGCCAGCCAGGTGGGTGCGGCGATCGCCGACCGCGGCTGGACGCTGGTGTGGGGCGGCGGCAATGTGTCGGCGATGGGCGCGTTGTCGGTGGCGGCACGGAACCGCGGCGGGCGGACCGTCGGGGTGATCCCCAAGGCGCTGGTGCACCGCGAACTGGCCGACGTCGACGCCGACGAGCTGATCGTCACCGACACCATGCGGGAACGCAAGCAGATCATGGAGGAGCGCGCCGACGCGTTCCTGGCGCTGCCCGGCGGCATCGGCACACTCGAGGAACTGTTCGAGGCGTGGACCGCCGGCTACCTGGGTTTCCACGACAAACCGGTGGTGATGCTCGACCCGCACGGCCACTACGACGGGCTGCGGGCCTGGCTGTACGGGCTGATCGACGATGGTTACGTCCGGCAGGCCGCGCTGGATCGGCTGCTGGTCGTCGACGAGCTGGATGCGGCGCTGGCGGCCTGCGCGCCCCGGTGAATCCTCGCCGCGCCTGCGGCCGGGTCGTCGCGCCTGCGGACCGGCTCGGGCCGTGTCGACCAGCGGCGACGTCGGCGATACGCTTGGCCGCCAAGAGACAGCGAAACGAGGGATAACGTGTCTGACCCTTCCGGTGCCCGTACCTCGGTGGGATTGGCTGATATCGCAACCGGGCTGCCGGGGCTATTGGCCGATGCACCGTCGATCCTGCGCGGCGTAGCGACCGGGCTGCTCGCCCGGCCCACCTCGAAGTCCTCGATCGGCAAGGTGTTCCAAGACCGGGCCGCGCACTACGGTGACCGGGTCTTCCTGAAGTTCGGCGAGCAGCAGCTGACCTACCGTGCGGCCAACACCACCGTCAATCGGTACGCTGCGGTGCTGGCCGCGCGCGGCGTCGGGCACGGCGACGTGGTCGGCATCATGCTGCGCAACTCGCCCAATGCGGTGCTGATGATGCTGGCCGTGGCCAAAACCGGCGCCATCGCCGGCATGGTCAATTACCACCAGCGCGGCGACGTGCTGGCCCACAGCCTGGGGCTGCTCGACGCCAAACTGCTGGTCGTCGAGTCCGATCTGGTCAGCGCGGTGACCGAGTGCGGCGCGGTGGCCGACCCGATGACCATTGAGGAAATGGAGCGACTGGCCGCCACCGCTCCCACCGGCAACCCGGCGTCGGTGTCGGCGGTGCTGGCCAAAGACACCGCGTTCTATATCTTCACCTCGGGCACCACCGGGTATCCCAAAGCCAGCGTGATGACGCATTACCGCTGGCTGCGGGCGCTGGCCGGGTTCGGCGGGCTGGGGTTGCGGTTGAAGAGCTCCGACACCCTCTACAGCTGCCTGCCGCTGTACCACAACAACGCGCTGACGGTGGCGGTGTCGTCGGTGCTCAATGCGGGGGCGACGCTGGCGCTGGGCCGCTCGTTCTCGGCGTCGAAGTTTTGGGATGAGGTGATCGCCGCCGACGCCACCGCGTTCGTCTACATCGGCGAGGTGTGCCGCTATCTGCTCAACCAGCCCGCCAAACCCACCGACCGGGCGCACAAGGTGCGGGTGATCTGCGGCAACGGCCTGCGCCCGGAGATCTGGGACGAGTTCACCGCCCGGTTCGGCATCAAACGGGTCTGCGAGTTCTACGCCGCCAGTGAGGGCAACACCGCGTTTCTCAATATCTTCAACGTGCCCAAGAGCACCGGGATCTGCCCGACCCCGCTGGCCTACGTGGAATACGACCCCGACACCGGTCAACCGCTGCGCGGCGACGACGGCTGGGTCCGTAAGGTACCGGCCGGTCAGCCCGGGCTGCTGCTCAGCCCGGTCAACCGGCTCTCCCCGTTCGACGGCTACACCGACCCGGAGGCCAGCGAAAAGAAGCTGGTGCGCAACGCATTCAAGACCGGCGACTGCTGGTTCAACACCGGCGACCTGATGAGCCCGCAGGGGATGGCGCACGCCGCGTTCGCCGACCGGCTCGGCGACACCTTCCGCTGGAAGGGCGAGAACGTCGCCACCACCGAGGTGGAGGCGGCGCTGGCCGCCGACGCGGGCGTCGAAGAGTGCGCGGTCTACGGCGTGGAGATTCCGCGCACCGGTGGCCGCGCCGGGATGGCCGCGGTCAAACTCCGCGACGGCGCCGAGTTCGACGGCGGCGCGCTGGCTCGCACCGTCTATGACCGGCTGCCGTCGTACGCGCTGCCGCTGTTCGTGCGGGTGGTGGAGTCGATGGAACACACCACCACGTTCAAAAGCCGCAAGGTCGAGCTGCGCGAACAGGGTTACGGCGCCGACGGCCACGATATCGAGGACCCGCTGTACGTGCTGGCCAGCCGCGACGAGGGCTATGTGCCCTACTACGCCGACTACCCCGACGAGGTGGCGGCCGGTAAGCGCCCGCAGGGTTAATGCGCCCGCGCTGGACACCGCGGGAAGCCGACCAGGCACGATAGACGGGTGCACTCCACCCTCTGCGGTCGTCCGGTGGCCGGCGACCGCGCGCTGATCATGGCGATCGTCAACCGCACCCCGGACTCCTTCTACGACCGGGGCGCCACCTTCAGCGACGAAGCCGCCAAGTCCGCGGTGCACCGCGTCATCGCCGAGGGCGCCGACGTCATCGATGTCGGTGGCGTCAAGGCCGGGCCCGGCGACAGCGTCGACGAGGACGCCGAGATCGCCCGGGTGGTGCCGTTCATCGAATGGCTGCGCGGCGCCTACCCGGACCAGCTGATCAGCGTCGACACCTGGCGGTCGGGGGTGGCCAGCCGCGCGTGCGCGGCCGGCGCCGACCTGATCAACGACACCTGGGGTGGGGTGGATCCCGCCCTGCCGGGGGTGGCCGCCGAATTCGGGGCCGGGCTGGTGTGCTCGCACACCGGCGGCGCGGCGCCGCGCACCCGTCCGTTCCGGGTGTGCTACGGGACGAGCACCCGGGGCGTGGTGGATGCGGTGATCGGCGAGGTCACCGCCGCGGCCGAACGCGCGGCGGCGGCCGGGGTGGCGCGGGATCGGATACTGATCGACCCCACCCACGATTTCGGCAAGAACACCTTCCACGGCCTGGCGTTGTTGCGGCACACAAAAGATCTTGTTAACACCGGATGGCCGGTGTTGATGGCGCTGAGCAACAAAGACTTCGTCGGGGAGACTCTGGGGGTGGGTTTGACCGAACGCCTGGAGGGAACGCTGGCGGCCACCGCGCTGGCCGCGGCGGCGGGCGCCCGGATGTTCCGGGTGCATGAGGTCGGGCCCACCCGACGGGTGCTGGAGATGGTGGCAGCCATCCAGGGCGACCGCGCACCCGTGCGCACCGTGCGGGGATTGGCGTGACCCAGCGGGGAGCGCGACGAAGCGATGAGGAGGAGCGGCGCAGATGACCGAACTGGCTGACCAGGCCCTGGCCGGGTTCTCCGGTGACGTCTGGCTGTCCGAGCGCACCTGGAGCCGGCCGGAGTGGACCGTCGCCGAGCTGGTGGCGGCCAAGGCCCACACCGGGCGCACCGTGTCGGTGGTGCTGCCCGCCCTCAACGAGGAAAAGACCATCGAATCGGTGATCGACAGCATCACCCCGGTGGTCGGCAGCCTCGTCGACGAGCTGATCGTGTTGGACTCCGGGTCGACCGACGACACCGAAATCCGGTCGATCGCCGCCGGGGCCCGCGTCGTCAGCCGCGAACAAGCGGTGCCCGAGCTCGCGCCGCAGCCCGGCAAGGGCGAGGCGCTGTGGCGGTCGCTGGCGGCGACCAGCGGCGACATCGTGGTGTTCATCGACTCCGACCTGATCGACCCCGACCCGATGTTCGTGCCCAAACTGGTCGGCCCGCTGCTCACCGGCGACGGCGTCCACCTGGTCAAGGGGTTCTACCGGCGCCCGCTCAAGGTCAACGGCACCGAGGAGGCCAACGGCGGCGGCCGGGTCACCGAGCTGGTCGCCCGCCCGCTGCTGACCGCGCTGCGCCCGGGGCTGGGCTGCGTCCTGCAGCCGCTGGGCGGCGAGTACGCCGGCACCCGGGAACTGCTGACGTCGGTGCCGTTCGCGCCGGGCTACGGCGTGGAGATCGGCCTGCTGGTCGACACCTACGACCGACTGGGTCTGGACGCGATCGCACAGGTCAACCTGGGGGTGCGGGCGCACCGCAACCGGCCGCTGGACGAACTCGGGGTGATGAGCCGCCAGGTGGTCGCCACCTTGCTGTCCCGCTGCGGGATCGGCGACTCCGGGGTGGGCCTGACCCAGTTCTTCGCCGACGGGGAGGATTTTTTGCCGCGCACCTCGGCGGTGTCGCTGGCCGACCGGCCGCCGATGAACACGCTGCGCCCGCGCTGACCGGCCGGCTCCCCGGGCCATGAGGCACTATCGATGACGTGACGTTGGTGCTGCTCTACCTGGTGGTGTTGGTCCTCATCGCGCTGGTGCTGTTCGGCGTGGCCAGTGTGCTGTTCGGTCGTGGCGAATCGCTGCCGCCGCTGCCGCGGGCCACCACCGCGACCGTGCTGCCGGCGTCGGGCGTCACCGGCGCCGACGTCGACGCCGTCAAGTTCACCCAGGTGCTGCGCGGCTACAAGACCAGCGAGGTGGACTGGGTGCTGGACCGGCTGGGCCAGGAACTCGACCAACTCCGTGGCCAACTCGCTGCGGTCCACGCCCGCGACGACGCCCCCGCCGAAGACACCGGCGAGGGCCCGGAGCCGTCGTGACACCCGACGGCAAGGTCCGCCGCGGGTGGGCCGACACCAGTTCTGAGCTCTATCGCGACTATCACGACCGGGAATGGGGTCAGCCGCTGCACGGGCGGGTCGCGATGTTCGAGCGGATGAGCCTGGAGGCCTTCCAGAGCGGGCTGTCGTGGCTCGTGATCCTGCGCAAACGGAACAAACTCCGGTCCGCCTTCGCCGGCTTCGACATCGAGACGGTGGCCCGCTACACCGACGCCGACGTGGCCCGGTTGATGGCCGACACCGGCATCGTCCGTAATCGCGCGAAGATCGAGGCGACGATCGCCAACGCGCGCGCGGCCGACGGGCTGGACTTGTCCGAGCTGCTGTGGTCGTTCGCGCCGCCCCGGCCGCGACCCACCGAGTTTGCCCAGATCCCGTCCTCGACCCCGGAATCGACGGCCATGGCACGCTGGTGCGCAGCAGCCAAGATTCGACCCTAGACTGCGGTGGGTTGACGACACAGGTGGCGAGGGACGGGCGTGGATTCGACGGCGGGTGTTGGTGGTCGCGGTTCCCGTGTTGGCTCTGTGTTCGGGAAGTACCGGTTGACGCGGTTGCTTGGCGCCGGGGGTTTCGGCGAGGTTTATGAGGCCGAGGACACCGTCATGCACCGGCGGGTCGCGCTGAAACTGCTCAATCCCACTTACGGTCACGACCCTGGCTTCCGTGAACGGCTTTTCCGCGAAGCCCGTACCGCCGGCGCGCTCAACGAACCGCATGTGGTCCCGGTTCACGGCTGCGGGGAAATCGACGGCCAGCTCTACATCGACATGCGCCTGATCAACGGCAACGACCTGGCCGTCGTGCTCAAACGGGGTCCGCTGGAACCGGACCGCGCTGTCGGGATCGTCGCGCATGTCGGCGCCGCATTGGACGCCGCGCACGCTGCCGGCATGGTGCACCGTGACGTCAAACCCGCCAACATCTTGCTCACCGACGACGACTTCGCTTACCTGGTGGACTTCGGCCTGGCCAATGCCGCCGCTGACACCAAACTCACCAGTACCGGCACCACCATTGGCACTTTCGCGTATCTGGCGCCTGAACGCCTCACCCACAACGCCGACGTCCGAGCGTCTTCTGACATTTACTCGCTGACCTGTGTCCTGTACGAAATGCTCACCGGAACACCCCCATATACCAGCGTCGACCTGCCCCAACTCATCTCCGCTCATCTCACCGCACCGATCCCGCGACCCAGCCGCCACGACCCCGCTCTCCCGGCAGCCCTCGATGACGTCATCGTCACCGGTATGGCCAAGAACCCCGCAGACCGCTACCCCAACGCACGCGAACTCGTCAGGGCCGCACGACACGCAATCGGCCAGACTCCGGCCCGGGTCGAGCCCCACGCCGCACCCACGCAGGCCGCGCCCCACAACGCACCCACCCAGTTGGCGCCCGGCTCGATGCAGCCCGCCCCGCCGGTACCTCCTCAGCCCTACTTCGGGGCGCCTGCGACGGCGAAGCCGCCTCGCCCGATGAATCCGCAGCGGGAGCGGCGCGGTTCGCGGGCCGCCGTCATCAGCGCTCTGGCGATGATCGCGACCCTCCTGACCGCGACCGTCATCGCCGCCGCGGGCATCGGGCCGTTTCGACCGGCGCCTCCGCCGCCACCACCTCCTCCTATCACCACACTGGCGTTCAACGGACTGCAGTCGGCAGGCGGTCTGGCAGTGGACTCAACCGGCAATGCCTATGTCATCGACGATCAAACGCGGGTGCTGAAGCTGCCCCCCGGCGCCGCAGGCCCCACCGTGTTACAAGCCTTCGGGTACCAGACCCACCGGATTGCCCAGGCGTTGGCCGTCGACACCGCAGATGATCTCTATGTCGTCGGGACGGACTACAGCGATCGCAGCCGCGGTGCTGGCCGCGGGGTGATCGCCACGTGGAAGCTGGTTGCAGTCCAAGCCGAACCGTCAACCATCGCGCTGCCTGAAGTCCACCATCCGACCAGCATCGCCGTCGACAGTCGCGGAAGCGTGT
Organism: Mycobacterium sp. pUA109; assembly: GCF_041287095.1. Taxonomy (NCBI): domain Bacteria; kingdom Bacillati; phylum Actinomycetota; class Actinomycetes; order Mycobacteriales; family Mycobacteriaceae; genus Mycobacterium; species Mycobacterium sp. pUA109. The sequence goes on from NZ_JBGGKS010000018.1 coordinate 110,897, forward strand.
ACGTAACCGATGGGATTGGTTCCAACGGATTGCCGAACAGTGGCCAAGTGTGGAAACTCAGCGCGGGCGACGAAACCCCCACGCTCTTGCCGTTCCCGAACCTTGATTGGCCAAATGCTGTCACGGTGGACCCGGCTGGCGCTGTTTATGTCGCTACCTCAGGCCACACCAGTTCCCCCACCGATGATGGGAGACCCGCGGTATGGAAGCTCGATCCGGATGCCGCGCTTCCGGCCAAGATGCCGGGCCTCGAATGGAGGTACACCTCGGCGCTGGCCACCGACGTCGCCGGCAATCTGTACGGCGCCGACGGCTCTGGGGCGTGGAACTCTGGGGCGTGGAAACTGGCGGCCGGCACCAGCGACAAGACCGATCTGCCCTTCACCGTCCCGGAAGGCGTCTTCGGCATCGCCGTCGACGCCGAAGGCAATGTCTACCTCGGCGACCGCGCCGACAAGGATTCGCGAGTGCTGAAGCTCGACGCGTCCTATGAGGACCAACCGTGACGACGCCATCCCCCAGGGGACGTCAGACCGCCATCGCCGCGGCAACACTGAGTTTCCTGACCGCGGCGGCGCTGCTGCCATTGATCGGGCTGGCACTGTTCTGGGTGGATTACGCGGCGGAGGCCCGCCCGGATATAGAGCGTCCGGACCTCACCGGATCGATCTGGTGGTCGGCCATCGTCGCTGCCACACTGCTGTACACCGTGGTGATGCTGTTGATCGCCGGCGCCCGGATGGTGGGCCGTCGATCCAGCGGCCCGGTATTCGCCGCGGCGGGTAGCGCGGTAGTGGGCGTGCTGGCGGTCGGCGGGCTGGTCGTCAATACGACGACGCCCGTTTGGGAACAGCCCGGCGGCGAGTTCTTTGCGCCGGTGGCCATCGCCAGTCGCCTGTTCCCCGTCTTCCCGGTTCTGCCGCTGATCGCGCTTCCGCCGGCGGTCGCCGCTGGTGTCCTGGCCGTTCTCCCGGCAACCCGGCGCTGGTGCGCTCGGGCGGCGGTCACTGATTCGACCGGCTCTGCTCCGGCCCCTTGACCGTGAGCACCGCGAACAACGCCAACAGCGACGACGACGCCGCTAGGCCCGCGCTGTAGTCCTTGGCTCGCAGGTGCGAGCCGGCCGCGAGGGTGAGATACACGGTGAGCAGTGCCGTGGTGAGCCGGGTCAGCGCCGGGAACCGAGCCACTGCGGTCAAGCCCAGCGCCGAGGCGCCTTTGACCATCGGCAAGGACGGGCCGGTACTTCTCCGGCACACCGACGGTGTCGAGCGCCTCCTCGGTCGGGGCCACCGGTGGGATGCACAGCGCGGCATCGACGGCCTGGAGGAAGGTCAGGCCCTGGTAGGTGCGCGGTGACGTCAGGCTCATGCGGCGCGGTTCCTCTCGATGGTCACTGGCCGGCCGGTGGGCACCGCTCCGCAGACCCGGTCCGAGGCCCGGCTGGATCGGCCCCGCCGGCCGGGCATTTGCGGACCGGACTTGGTCAGCGCCGGCGGCGCGGTGCGGGCGTCGACCTCGGCCTTGGCCACCGCGCGCGCGGTCGCCGGGTCAGTCTTGGTCTCGAACGAGTCCGCGACGTCGGAGTCGTCCTCGGGACGACCACATCCGGGCCTGCTGGGCGGCTTCAAGCAGATGAAACCGGCCCATCGCCGGGTCTGGTACACGCGTTGGCGCCGATTACGAATAACGGGGGGTGAATGTGCAGTTCAACGTCGGGTGTGGTGGGCGTGCCCGGCGTCGGCCAAGTCCGCACCGGGGGCAAGACAGCGTGGATCTGGAGGGAGCACTCGATGGCGACGCCGACACCTAAGACCGGCTGGACCTGGATGTGATCGTGCAGGTCAATCTCGGTGCGCGGGCCCATCGTAACTGTCCGCTCGATGAGCTGGGGGTGATTAGCCGCCAGGTGGTGGCCACGTTGCGACCACGCTGACGGCGGTCGCCGCCGGATCCGTCGTACCGATGAGGCACTATCGATGACGTGACGTTGGTGCTGCTCTACCTGGTGGTTTTGGTCCTCATCGCGCTGGTGCTGTTCGGTGTGGCCAGTGTGCTGTTCGGTCGCGGCGAATCGCTGCCGCCGCTGCGGCGGGCGACCACCGCGACCGTGCTGCCGGCGTCGGGCGTCACCGGCGCCGATGTCGACGCCGAGGACGACGGGCCGGACCCGGAGTCGGCATGACCGATGCGGACGGCCGGGTGCGTTGCGGGTGGGCGACCGGTTCCCAGCTGTACCGCGACTACCACGACCAGGAATGGGGCCAACCGCTGCGCGGCCGGGTCGCATTGTTCGAGCGGATGAGCCTGGAGGCCTTCCAGAGCGGACTGTCGTGGCTGGTGATCCTGCGCAAACGGGACAACTTCCGCCGCGCGTTCGCCGGATTCGATATCGAAACGGTCGCCGGCTACACCGACGCCGACGTGGCCCGGCTGATGGCCGACGCCGGCATCGTCCGCAATCGGGCCAAGATCGAAGCCACCATCGCCAACGCCCGCGCGGCCGACGGGGTGGACCTGTCGGAGTTGCTGTGGTCGTTCGCGCCGGCGCCGCGGCGCCGACCCGTCGACGCCGCCGACATCCCGGCGTTCAGCCCCGAATCCACCGCCATGGCCCGCGAATTGAAACGCCGCGGGTTCCGGTTCGTGGGGCCCACCACCGCCTACGCACTGATGCAGGCCACCGGGATGGTCGATGACCACCTGCAGGCCTGCTGGGTGCCGCCAGCGCGCTGAGACCCGCCGAGAACCGGGTCTTGTACACCTGTGGTCGCCGATAGGGAACAATAGGGGGGTGAATGTGCAGTTCAACGTCGGGAGTGGCAACGGCGGGGCACACCCGACGCCGACTGAGTCCGTGACGACGGGCCAGCTCAAATCTGGAGGGAGCACTCGATGGCGGCGATGAAGCCCCGGACCGGAGACGGTCCACTGGAAGCGACTAAGGAGGGGCGCGGCATCGTGATGCGGGTACCACTTGAGGGCGGCGGCCGGCTCGTCGTCGAGCTGACCCCCGACGAGGCTGCAGCACTAGGTGACGAACTCAAAGGCGTCACCAGCTGAATCCAGCTGACCGCTACCTGCACACCTTCCGGTAGATATCCACCGTCTGCTCGGCGATGTGCTCCCACGAGAATTCGTCGATGCACCGTTGACGACCGGCCCGGCCGTAGCGCTCGGCCGTCGCGGTGTCGGCGACCAGTGCGTTGACGGCCTCGGCCAGGGCGAGCTCGTAGCGGGCCGGATCGGTGGGGTCGTAGTGCACCAGCGACCCGGTCGCCCCGTCGGCGACCACCTCCGGGATGCCGCCGACGTCGGAGGCCACCACCGCGGTCCCGCAGGCCATCGCCTCCAGGTTGACGATACCCAGCGGCTCGTACACCGACGGGCATACGAAAACCGTTGCTGCGGATAATATTTCGCGCACCCCGCCGATCGGGAGCATGTCCCGGACCCAGAACACGCCGGTGCGCACCCGAGCCAGCGCCTCAACCGCGACGGTCACTTCCGCGGCGATCTGCGGGGTGTCGGGGGCCCCGGCGCACAGCACCAGCTGCACACCGGGGTCGAACCGATGCGCGGCCGCCACCAGGTGCGCGACCCCCTTTTGCCGGGTGATCCGCCCGACGAACGCCACCATCGGCCGGTCCGGGTCGACGCCGAGGTCGGCCAGCACTGACTCGCCCGGCTGGGGTGGGGTGGGGCGCCACACCTCGGTGTCGATGCCGTTGCGCACCACGTGCACCCGGCTGGGATCGAGCGCGGGATAGACCCGCAGCACGTCCTCACGCATCCCGGAGCTGACCGCGATGACGGCGTCGGCGGCGCTCACCGCGGTGTGTTCCACCCAGGACGACACCCGGTAGCCGCCGCCGAGCTGTTCGGCCTTCCACGGCCGCAACGGCTCCAGGGAATGCGCGGTCAGCACATGCGGGATGTCGTAGAGCAGCCCGGCCAGATGCCCGGCCAACCCGGTGTACCAAGTGTGCGAGTGCACCACGGCGGCGCCCGCGGCGGCGTTGGCCATGACCAGGTCGGCCGACAGCGTCGACAGTGCCGGGTTGGCGCCGCGCAGCGCCGGGTCGGGCTGATGCACGAACGCGCCCTCGCGGGCAGCCCCCATGCAGTGCACGTCGACCTGGCAGAGCCGGCGCAACTGGGCGGTCAGTTCGGTGACGTGTACCCCGGCGCCGCCGTACACCTCCGGGGGATATTCCCGGGTCATCATCGCCACCCGCATACCGGAACGGTAGTTCGCTGAATCCCCTGTTGCCCTGGCAGGGGTCCGCAGCGGCCGATAGGTTTATCCCCATGAGGGAAGCGCCACATGTGCTGGGCATTGTCCTGGCCGGCGGGGAGGGCAAGCGGCTGTATCCGCTGACCGCGGACCGGGCCAAACCCGCGGTTCCCTTCGGCGGCGCGTACCGGCTCATCGACTTTGTGCTGTCCAATCTCGTCAACGCGCGGTATCTGCGCATCTGCGTGCTCACCCAGTACAAATCGCATTCGCTGGACCGGCACATCTCGCAGAACTGGCGGCTGTCCGGGTTGGCGGGGGAGTACATCACCCCGGTGCCGGCCCAGCAGCGGCTGGGTCCGCGCTGGTACACCGGGTCCGCCGACGCGATCTACCAGTCGCTGAACCTGATCTTCGACGAGGATCCGGACTACATCGTGGTGTTCGGCGCCGACCACGTCTACCGGATGGATCCCGAGCAGATGGTCCGGTTCCACATCCGCAGCGGTGCCGGGGCGACGGTGGCCGGGATCCGGGTGCCGCGCGCCGAGGCGACCGCGTTCGGCTGCATCGACGCCGACGAGTCCGGCCGGATCCGCAGCTTCGTCGAGAAGCCGCCGGAGCCGCCCGGCACCCCCGACGACCCCGAGGTCACCTACGTCTCGATGGGCAACTACATCTTCACCACCAAGGTGCTCATCGACGCGATCCGCGCTGACGCCGACGACGACCATTCCGACCACGACATGGGCGGCGACATCATCCCGCGGCTGGTGGACGACGGGATGGCGGCGGTCTACGACTTCTCCGATAACGAGGTGCCCGGCGCCACCGACCGTGACCGTGGCTACTGGCGCGACGTGGGAACCCTGGACGCGTTCTACGACGCCCACATGGATTTGGTGTCCGTGCACCCGATTTTCAACCTGTACAACAAGCGCTGGCCGATCAGGGGGGCGACGGAGAACCTGGCGCCGGCCAAGTTCGTCAACGGCGGCTCGGCGCAGGAGTCGGTGGTGGGGGCCGGCAGCATCATCTCGGCCGGGTCGGTGCGCAACTCGGTGCTGTCGTCGAACGTGGTCGTCGACGACGGCGCGATCGTGGAGGGCAGCGTCATCATGCCCGGCGCCCGGGTCGGCCGCGGCGCGGTGGTGCGGCACGCCATCCTGGACAAGAACGTTGTGGTGGGGCCCGGCGAGATGGTGGGCGTCGACCTGGACAAGGACCGGGAACGGTTCGCGATCAGCGCCGGCGGCGTCGTCGCGGTCGGCAAGGGCGTCTGGATCTAAACCTTCTCGCGCGAGCGTGCGTAGTAAGAGAGTTATGACGCGTGTTGGCGAAGAAAGTGGCGTTTTTCTAGGAGATGGCGACGTCCTC